>NZ_JAAVTY010000100.1:0-5630 GCF_018642185.1 Candidatus Rhabdochlamydia sp. W815
ATATCGCTTGGATAAGAGCGGGTCATAACTACCTCCAAAGGTTTTATGAAAACTATCATTATACCTTAATGAGAAGATTTTAAACAGGCTCTAAGATCGATTGAATAAAGCTTAAACAGAAACCTTAAGCAACTGCCCAAGTCCAGCGACCATTAGGAGCACTTCCATCTTTAGGAATCTTAGCGCATATCGTTACATCAAAAACAGCAGCTAGATGTTCTGCGCTTAAAAATCTAAAGCTTTTTTTTGCTTCAATTATAATGCTGTCTGTTTCTACTTGAGCAAGAATTGTGTGTTTCTCTCTGCCCTGAAGAATAGATAGATCCAAATGATCATGTTTAAATGTTTCTTGTAAGCCATTAAAAGGTTCTACAAAAATACCTTGCTGCATTTGAGCCATTGCTTGAAGAGTAACCTTTTCACTTATCCCACGACTTATTAAGTATTCAAAAATTCCTTCCGCATTGTATTTTGTTGTTCCAGGGTACCAGACTTGACCATTATAACAAGTCCCATCCACATACACTGTAGAACGTTTTAAATCTGAATCTATCTGATCAAATAAATAGCTTTGATCTTTTCCTTGGTAAGTCTCCCAGTTTTTTTGAACAATATCATTATCTACAATCAAATAAGACCTTCCTTGTAAAGCTCTGAGCACCTCTTGCATCTCTTGAAGTGTACACACATCTTCAATAAGAGGAACAGCACGCTGCTCTTTTTTACTCACTTCAAAACGTTCTGGCTTATATCCTTCTTTAAAACGTATTTCTTGCAAGCGTTGCCTATCTGCTACAGGAAGCGCTGCTAAAATTTCTGCTAAAGCAAGTCCTGGCTTCAAACGCTTTTCGATAACAGCCTTGCCTTTACTTTGAAGAGGAACAGGAATAAGATTAGTAATGGTTGCTTCAAGATCTTCATTTGTAACTTCTTTTTCGCTCATCTCTTGATGCAGGCGATCTTCGGCCATTGCGCGGTTTCCTCCTCGGTCAAAGAAGTTCTTACAGTTTGTGCAAAAGTACTTCACATTCGGCAAGCGGAACTTAAGATCATCCCCTTGTAAAATATAGAAGGCTAAGATAAATGCTTGCCATTCGCGATTAGGATAGTCTATTCCAGGTTGCGTTGGATCTTGTCCATCGAAAGAAATATCAGGACGTCCTTCAAATAAGGTTTGATGAACCTGATTGAGAAGTTGATCTATGACACCGCGATATTCTTCATCTTTCTCAAGGCAAGCTGGTAAGCGATTAGGGCTTGTATCACGCTTTTCATATTCAAAAGATGCTTTAATCTCTTCTTTCAAATCTGCAAATGTCGTAATTTTTGCGTAAGAGCCAATGCGATCAAAGAGATCGCCTTCCACAGCCTGAAAGACCACATGAAAATTTTTATGACTCTCTTGCAAGCGATAAAGGGTTTGTGATCGACTATCTTCGTTTTCTACTTTACCTAAATCATTTAGTCTTTGGTGTGATTGAATAAGGTAAGATTCTTTTCTCTCTGCTATCGCCCCCAACATTCCTTCGAACTCAGGAGCAATGGCTTCACCTGATTCGATGTAAGCTGAACCAAGCATTCTTGACATGGCTCCTAATGTAATCCAAGCTGGAGAACCCTCAACATGTGGTGTTGGATGACGCATGTAATAGAAGCTACGTTCCACTCCCTGATCATTTACGAAAACTTGCTTTCCTCGCAGGAATGGAATATCTGTCATTAAAAAATCTTCAAACCCAACAGCTCCATAAGCCATCCGACAGCTTCTCTGAGTTAAGGAAACTTTCATTGAAGCAGGAGCTTCGTTTACCTTCTCGTTTTTTGCTATTATGACCCGAGCGAAATTCTCTCTGGTTATAGCGGGGATCTCTTTTCTTTTAGGATGTAGTCGATCATACTCATCTTCATGAAGCTGAAGGAGACTGCGTAGAAGTCCATGGTTTTCAGAACGGAAACGAGCTTCACAAAGCGCGCGGGTAAGAGTAAGGCATTCTTTAAGATCTCCGTTCAGATTAGGGTCTTGTCGGATGCTTTGATATTGCTCTGTTGCAATTATCTCACGCAGTGAGGTGACATATTTTTCATATTGCTCTTTTGCATGAGTATAGATAAGACTTTTATCATTATAATAAGCAATAGGCTTTATTAAACAGAGTAAAGTACGGTAAAGAGCGCTAATCATTGGATTGTTTTGATGAGCCGGACCTTTAAGCCAATTTTCAATTACCCCAAGCCTTTCATTGACATTTATGTTAAAGTCATCCCAAAGAATGCGAATATACTCATTAAGAGCAGTGCGATAAGCTTGTCTTTCCAAGTTAACTCCGTAGGCTCCAATCATGTCACGGAGACGAATATTAGTAGATTTAATTACAAAGGATTCAATATTAGGTATCACTGTCCAACCACCACTAACTGATAAGCTATCTAATTTAGGTTCTATAGACAATGTCTGTATGGAGTTTAGCTGAGAAGGCATAGAATTTCTGCTTTCATGTTCATTATCAATCCCATTTTGATCTCTAAAACCAAGAGATGTATTAAAAAAGCTTCTTGTTTCAGATCTTTCAGATTCCTCTTGGTTTGTAACACTCGGCATACCGGAATCAGGAGATGGATTGAGATCATCAGGTTGAGATTCCCCCATCTTAAATCCATCAAGAACAGAAGGAATGAAAATTCCCATCGCCGCATAAATCGTGGCAATAACGGAATAGATCAAATTTTGCATGGCAGATTTATAGTGCCCTAAAACCATGTGCTCAAGATTCAAATGAATACAGTTTAAACATAAATTTTTACTTCCTAATGCGAGGTAATAAGGAGTATTAACAAGGGTTGCAAGCGCTATGC
This sequence comes from Candidatus Rhabdochlamydia sp. W815, assembly GCF_018642185.1. NCBI lineage: Bacteria > Pseudomonadati > Chlamydiota > Chlamydiia > Parachlamydiales > Candidatus Rhabdochlamydiaceae > Candidatus Rhabdochlamydia > Candidatus Rhabdochlamydia sp. W815. Next base: position 2,854 of record NZ_JAAVTY010000100.1, read on the forward strand.
TGTGTACAGCTTGGGCCACAGCTCGGGCATGATCATTCAAGCCACCTTTTTGTTTGTGATCAGAAATCATCTGAACACTTGCTTTCAGCTGCTTATCTTCTTCTGAAATGTAATAAGTAGGTTTTAAAAAACTTTTTATAGACTGAATCATATTTTTTGAAATAAATTAGTTGTAATTTTCAATAATTATATCAAATATCGAATATAAATGATCTATTAAATAATTTTTATACCTTGATTATATTTAATAAAAACAATTACATACTCTTTGAATTAGAGATTTTTCTTCACAAAAACTCTCTCTTTTATATAAGATGCTTTTTTATAAACTTTTAAATCTAAAGACATAATAGAGGTTTAAAATCTAATGTATAAAATATGCCTTCTTTTATTTTCTCTTTTATTTTCCCCTTCTTGTTTCTGTATTACCACAGGTCAGCCTTCTTGTTTTTTTACTCCTCCTCCTAATTGGGATTTTGCTGATCCTAAAATACTGGCCCCAAGGGTTAAAGTTGCTTTTATCGGTAAAACCAAACAAGCCCTTGCGCCTTCTGTTATCTTGGCAGTTGAAGAAATAAAAGTGGACCTTGCCGAGTATTTAAAAGCGGTACAAGCCATCTATGAAAAAACTCGAAAAACAAGCTGGCGCAGCATGGGCTTAATGAAAACACAAGCTGGTCCAGCCCATCTTTTACAAATCGATACGGAAACTAAATACGGCCCTTTACGCAAATTGCAGCTTATTTTCATTAAAGAAAATAAAGCCTATATATTAACCACAACAGCCTTAAAAAAAGAGTTCCCTAGCCACTTAGAAGTTTTTCAAAAAACGCTTAAGTCTTTTACTTGTACTTGCGATCTGTATGTATCCCTTCCTAAAGAATTAAAAGCATATTTAGAGCAATTAGAAACCGCTCTTTTAGAAAAATGGAATGCTTTACTCGCCAAGAAAACCGATTTTGAAGAGATGTTTAACCAAACAGAATTTCAAGAGCTATATTGGTTGCCATTGCAGAAAAAAGTGCTGGAAGACTGTCAAACACTAGGAGCCTATTGGCAAATGATTGTCTTAAGATCTATTCGTGAACAGCTCCATATAAGTTACTTGAAATGAGATCTGTTTTTTTTCTCCTTACACTTTTTAGCTGCGGTCATTTTTCAAACTGGCAAATAGAGCACCTTTACTCAGACTGCAAAGAACATTGCTCAAACAAGCTATCTTATATAGACCGCATGAGCGGCATAGATCTAGAGATCGTGTGTATAGGAAGCAACATGAAAGCTTATTTGAATCTCTATCCTCACACAATCAAGCAATCAGCTGTAATTAAACTTATCACAAAAGAAGCATCCCAGCAATTTGCTGCTTATTGTCTAGAAGGCGGGCAAAAGATACTCTTATCTCTAGAATGTCTTACCTTTTTTTTACAAGCATTAGAAAATAACCAAGAAGTACAAATTGCAATCGGTGGTTATCAATCCATAATAAAACCCACTGAATTTCAAGAAAATTTTAAAAAATTACAAACCTTTTCTAAATTAATAAACCCTGTTCAATTCTCTTTCTAAATTTTTAATTTTTTTACTTCTCCTTAAACTCTGTGTTCGTTACCATTTGCTTTACTAATAATAAAGGTTTATATGAATAAGCTCGAGCAACTTAAAAAAGTAACAACCATTGTTTCTGATACGGGAGAAATTGAAGAAATTAAAACTTACCTACCGACAGATGCAACGACTAACCCCTCATTAATTCTCGCAGCTTCTAACAAACCTGAATATCAATTCTTAATCGAAGAAGCTATCCAATCAGGATTAAAAACCAAACAAACAGGCTCTACTTTAATTGCATTCATTATCGATAAGTTATTCGTGAATTTCGGTTTGGAAATTTTAAAAATTATCCCAGGACGCGTATCTACAGAAATCGATGCTCATCTTTCTTTTGATACAGAAAAAAGTATCAAAAAAGCTCGTTATTTAATTGCTTTATATGAAGAAGCTGGTATCCAGCGCAACCGCATTCTGATTAAACTAGCTTCTACATGGGAAGGTATTAAAGCTGCCAAACAACTTGAGAAAGAAGGTATCCACTGCAATATGACCCTGCTTTTTAGTTTGGAACAAGCAGTAGCTTGTGCAGAAGCAAAAGCTACTCTGATTTCCCCTTTTGTAGGTCGTATCTTGGACTGGTATAAAAAGCAGGAAAAAAAAGACTCTTATTCCCCTACCGAAGATCCAGGTGTTGTCTCTGTTACAACTATTTATAACTATTATAAAAAAATGGGTTATAAAACCCAAGTCATGGGTGCTAGTTTTCGCAATACGGATGAAATCTTGGAATTGGCTGGCTGTGATCTATTGACTATTACTCCTAAATTACTCGCTGAACTACAAAATCTAGAAGGACCTCTAAAGCGAAAACTTGATCCTAAAACAGCAAAAAAAACCATCTCTGATCTAATTATATTAGATGAGCAATCTTTCCGTTGGCATCTTAATGAAAATGCTATGGCAACAGAGAAGCTCTCAGAAGGGATTCGCGTTTTTGCTAAGGATAGTTTAAAATTAAGAAAATTGATTGAGCAAAAGATAAAATAGATTATTACCTAAGAGCCTGTTTAAAATCTTTTTAGTAAGGTATAATGATAGTTTTCATAAAACCTTTGGAGGTAGTTATGACCCGCTCTTATCCAAGCGATATTTCTCGTAAACAATTTAGCAAAATCCATCTAATACTTGAGTCTACACGCAAAAAAACACGTCCACGAAGAGTT
>NZ_JAAVTY010000101.1:0-5481 GCF_018642185.1 Candidatus Rhabdochlamydia sp. W815
TGGGTGTATAGAAGCATTTTCACTACATAAAAACCATTTGTTCGGTGTAAAAAATGTTTTAGCAGATGGAGGATATTCTGGAGAAAAATTTGCAAAGAGCGTGCAGGAGATATTAGGATGTATAGTAGAAATAGCCAAAAGAAATACACTTCATACTTTTACAGTTATTCCCAAAAGATGGGTTGTAGAGCGTTCTTTTGCGTGGATAGAAAAATGTCGCAGGCTATGAAAAAATTGCGAAAGAAAACTACATACAAGCCTGAATATGGTGGTTCTTGCTTTTATTGCTCTACTTTTGAAAAGATTTTAAACAGGATCTTAGAATTAAAAATAGTTTTTACCCCTAAAGGATAGTCGGTAATTATACTCATAAAAGAAAAAATTGTTTAAAATAGATAATAAAAAGCTAACAGAAAATAAAATTTAAAACTATCTATTTGTTTTTAGTTAGTAAGAAATTTCAGGTTTTAGCAATAGAAGACATTCTTTTAAAGCATGGATAAAAAAATCAATTTCCTCAAAAGTATTGTAAAAAGCTAAGGAGATTCTTAATAAAGAGCTTAAATGATAACGCTTTAAGATAGGCTGGGCACACAAATGCCCTGTTCTTATTGCAATCCCTCTTAAATCAAGCAATGTGGCTAAATCAAGAGGATGAAATCCATCAATAGAAAAGCTTACAATAGGCCCTTTTTGCTGAGCTATACCAATAATTTTCAATCCTTTAATTCGATTGAGCTGCTGTGTTGCATATTCCAGTAGATCTTTTTCCCATATAGTAATTAGTTTTTGATCTATCGATTCTATATAATCTATAGCTGCGCCTAAACCTACAACTTCTGCAATCATGGGGGTTCCCGCTTCAAATTTTAAAGGAGGTTCTTGATAAGTGACTCTATCAAATGCTACTTCATCAATCATATCTCCTCCCCCTTGATAGGGAGGCATCATTTCTAATAAAGAACGCTTGCCGTATAATACCCCTAATCCTGTTGGACCATACATTTTATGTGCTGAAAAAGCATAGAAATCTACCCCTAACTTTTGCACATCGATTAGCATGTGAGGTGCGCTTTGAGCTCCATCGACAACTACTTTAGCACCTTTTGCATGAGCTTCTCTAACAATTTCTTCAATAGGATTAACGGTACCTAAAACATTTGACATATGTACAATGCTTACAATTTTGGTCTTATTGGAAAGCAGTTTTTGGAATTCTTCAAAAATTAACTCTCCAGATTCACTTACAGGGACTACTTTAAGCTGAGCTCCTCTTTCTTTGCAGCACATATACCAAGGAATAATATTGGAATGATGTTCCATTTCAGAAATAAGCACTTCATCACCTGGTTGTAAACAGAGTTTACTCAAGCAGTGGGCAACAAGATTAATGGATTCCGTTGTGCTTTTTGTAAATATAATCTCCTCAACAAAAGCAGCATTAAAAAAACGTTTAATTTTTCGGCGAACAATATTGTAATAAGCACTTGCTTTACTTGCAAAATCATAAACAGAACGATTCACCGTTGCATAACTGTTTGTATAAAAATCGGATATTGCATTAATTACAATCTGCGGCTTCTGAGTTGTAGCTGCTGAGTCTAAGTAAATAAAAGGACGGCCATACATTAACTGACTTAGCATAGGAAAATCTTGACGTATTTTCCAAACATTAAATTCCTGGTTCAAAACATTTCTCTCAAAATTTGCTCTATTAAAGAGCGGTAAGGGATTTCTTGGATAATTTCTTGGACATAAGCGCTAAGAAGCATCTCTTTAGCTTCTGTAGGACTCAAACCTCTTGTCTCTAAATAAAAGAGCTGATCTCTATTCAATTGAGAAACTGTAGCACCATGAGAGGCTTTCACATCATCTGCAAAAATCTCTAGATTAGGTTTACTATTAGCAATTGCTCCGCAACTTAAAAGCAAGTTGTTATTTAATTGATAAGCCCGCGTTCCTTGTGCTTCAGAGTCCACTTTAATTTTCCCTTCAAAACTCGACCGGCTAAAATCATTTAAGATCCCCTTAAAGTGTTGCAAAGAACTCGTATCTGGTGCTTTATGCTCAATGGTTAAATGACAATGTGAAGTAGCTTTTCCACAGAGATTAAGAAGGCCCTTTAGCTGGGTTTTACTCTCTTTTTCTTTTAAGTAAATATGCGCATTTATTCTAGACACTTTGCCGCCTGCGCTCAAATGCATTGCATGAAAAGAGGCATTTTTTTTTAAAATAGCTCTTAAAGAAGAAAACTGCCACCTATACTCTCTATGATATTCTACAGAATGCGCAAAAACCTCTGCTTTCTCTTCCAATGCAAAATCTAATAGAGGCAAACTTAAGTAGGTATTGCTTTTGTGATCCAAACAAGAAAAGACCCACTTTGTCTGCGTATGGGCTCCTGCTACAATTTGCATACGAGGCGTTATAAAAAGAGACTTTTCTGTTACAATTTGTAAACATTGAATAGGTGTGTTTACTACAATTTTTGGAGGAATGTAAACAAATAAACCACTAGAGTGCAGCGCTAAATTTAAAGCGGCAAAAGAATCTTGTTCTCTTTGAATTTGCTGTTGAAGATGATGTTGTAAAAAGGCTTTATGGGAAAGCATTGCTTCCGATAAAGACAAAATCTTGATTTGAGGAGGCAGCGCTGAAAAATTGCTTAATTCAGAATCAAAACAACCGTTAATAAAGACAAGATAGCTGTGTTTGCTTTCCGGAAGAATCTCTGATTCAAACTGCTCTTTATCTACTTTAGGGCTATCGCTTGCCTGATCGATTGCTACAGCAGATAAATCATATAAAGAAACATATCTAAACGCATCCTGAGTACGATTTGGTATTCCTAGTTCTTGAAATTTTTTCCATGCTAGCTGACGGTAAAAGCTGAGAGCATCTGCTGTTTTAAGTTTTTCAAACTGTGCTTCTAAATGTTGTAAAAGCAGAGGCTGCTCTTGTTTAGTTAAGCCAGTCATATCCTTTTTTCTCCAGTTCTAATGCAAGGACAGCTGAGCCTGATTTTACAATTACCCCATCTAAAACAACATGAACAAAATGAGGTTTAATATAATCGAGTAAGCGTTGATAATGGGTTATTAACAGTAAACTTGAATCTGGTTTTAAAGCGCTTTGAATGCCTTTGGCAACCACTTTCATAGCATCAATATCCAACCCAGAATCGGTTTCATCAAGAATAGCAAGTTTTGGTTCTAAAACAGCCATCTGCAGGATCTCATTTTTCTTTTTTTCTCCACCTGAAAATCCCTCGTTAATGCTCCGCGATTTAAATTCGCTTTTCACTTCCACAAGCTGCATTTTTTCTTGCATAATTTCATTAAATGCCTCTTCAGATAGAGATTCTAGCAGCTGTGCCTTGCGCTTTGCATTATAAGCTGCATGTAGGAATTGAAAATTAGAAACTCCTGTAATCTCTACAGGATATTGAAATCCTAGAAATATTCCTAAATGAGCTCTTTCATGCGCGCTTAATTCCAATAAACTCTTCCCTTCGAAAATGAGATCTCCTGCAGTGATATCATAAGAGGGGTCTCCTGCTAAAATTTTTGCTAAAGTAGACTTGCCAGCGCCATTTGGCCCCATAACTGCATGAATTTCTCCAGGGTTTATCTGTAAATTCAGTCCTTTTAAGATAGTTTTTCCTGCAACGGCTGCTTGTAATTGTTTAATTTCTAACATGCTATCCAACAGAATTCTCTAATTTTAAAGTTAATAATTTTTGTGCTTCAACAGCAAACTCTAGAGGTAATTCCTGAATGACTTTTTTGCAAAATCCATTAACGATTAAATTAATCGCATCTTCTCGAGAAATCCCCCTGGTTTCTAAATAAAATAGTTGCTCCTCATTCATTTTTGAAGTAGAAGCCTCGTGTTCTAATTGGGCTGTTTCATTAGCTATTTCGATATAAGGAAAGGTATTAGCAGAACATTGATTGCCAATTAACATTGAATCACATTGCGTATAATTACGAGCTCCTTCCGCACGAGGAGCAATTTTAACAAGACCGCGGTATGTATTATGGGATTTATCCGCTGAAATTCCTTTAGATATGATTGTAGATCGTGTGTTTTTACCTAGATGAATCATTTTCGTACCGGTATCTGCTTGCATCATGCCATTGGTCAGAGCTACCGAATAAAATTCTCCAACTGAGTTATCTCCTTGTAGAATACAGCTTGGATATTTCCATGTAATTGCAGCGCCAGCTTCTACCTGTGTCCAACAAATTTTTGAGTTGACCCCTTGACACCGCCCTCTTTTAGTAACAAAGTTATAGATCCCTCCAAGCCCTGTCTTAGGATCTCCTGAGTACCAATTCTGCACTGTAGAATATTTAATTTCCGCATAATCCATGGCAACCAATTCAACGACTGCTGCATGTAATTGATTTTTATTAAAAGCAGGGGCTGTACATCCCTCTAAGTAACTTACGTAAGAACTTTCTTCAGCAAGAATTAACGTTCTTTCAAACTGTCCGCTTTCTCGGTCATTTATGCGAAAATAGGTAGATAATTCAATAGGAGAGCGCACACCTTTAGGAACGTACACAAAAGAGCCGTCTGAGAACACAGCTGAATTAAGCGCTGCAAAAAAGTTATCTCCAATCGGAACAACACTTCCCAGATACCTTTCTACCAATTCTGGATAAAGTTTTATCGCTTCTGAAATCGAACATAAGATCACACCTGATTCTACTAAAGCTTTATGAAAAGTAGTCCCCAAAGAAACAGAATCAAAGACAACATCTACAGCCACATTAGCTAGTCTTTTCTGCTCATCTAAAGGAATACCTAACTTTGCAAATGTTTTTAAAATTTCAGGATCTACTTCATCTAAACCATTTAAAGATTGCTTTTTTTTAGGCGCAGAATAATAAGAAATATCTTGATAATCAATCGGTGTATAACGTAAATTTCCCCACTTTGGTTCTTTCATTTGCTTCCATTTGGCAAACGCTTGTAAACGAAATTCTAGTAAAAAAGCGGGTTCTTCTTTTTTTGCTGAAATAGCGCGAACCGTATCCTCTGATAGTCCTTTTGAAAAACTTTCTGTTTCAATTGAGGTTGTAAAACCAAATTTATATTCTGAGCGCTCTTCCATAAGTTGCTGGGTCGACATATATTTCCTATAAAATTCCTTCTATACTATCTGAATGCTATAGATTTTCTCAATCAAAAGCCTCAAAATTTCTATTCGCAAATAGACACTTTAATTAAAAAAAGAAACACACCTATTTAATATGCAATAACATACGCTTATAAAGTCAGATTGAAAACTTAAATAATTTCATTCTATTTTCAAACGAAATTAGAGTGAAAAGTCTTCGACCTTTTTAAGATTGGCCCTTTCAACCTCGAAGTACACAAAAAAGAACATATAAATACTTGAAAAAACATCTATTGTGCACCCGAGCATAGCATGTTTGTAGATAATCTCCTAAACACTTCTAGTGGAGTTTC
>NZ_JAAVTY010000102.1:0-5390 GCF_018642185.1 Candidatus Rhabdochlamydia sp. W815
GATGACGGTATCCTCGTTGCCCTTTATTTCTCTTAAGTTCCCTACTAATAGTGCTATGATGAACTTTTAGAATGGTTGCTATTGAGCTAGCTGTATCTCCTCTAGCTTGTAAAATATAAATCTGACATCTTTGGTCATAGGTTAGGTGATGGTAGCCTTTAGGCAAGGTCTCTTTTTGTGTTTGATTATTAAAAATTACAATAGAGATTCTTTCATCGCCTGCCTATTCTTTTTTTTAATTCTTCTGTGCACTTCAAACTTGAAAAGACTTTTCTTGTTTGCTAACTTTGCCTTGATAAGAATCAAAATCCTGAAAAGAAAAAGAATACATAAAACAAGGAAAAAGAAGAACGGCTAAATGTAGCATAACTTTATTCATGATAAATTCCTTAAATAAGTAATCTCTAGAAATAAAGGCTTTTGATGTCCCAGATAACAAGAGAAAAGAGCTGATAAATCCTTTTCGGCTTGCTCAAAAACTTGAGTATCATCTACCTGTTTAAGCAAATCAAGGACAACTGTAATTTCATTATATCTATTTAAGCAAACTTTTATTGTGAGGTTTTGTGAAGGAAATGCTTGATGGGCATAGCATTCAACATAATTGCGCAAAATGGACATATGGACAAAGACATCTGCATTACCTGTTGTGAATCTATAGTAACATCCACCTAGAGAAATGATAATCCCTAAGACCAATCCAGCAAATAAAGTACTCAGACTAAAACAGAGAAACATCTCTTTGTAAACAGCAATTGCATAATACAAAATAGACCTTTTAGGTTAAAAACTCTCATCATAGTAATCAGAATCGGCAGCTGGCTTTGCCGTTTTTACTCTCTCTTGCAAAAGATCTTCTAATTTTTGTTCTTTTTTCAACTTAGGCATAATTAAATTTTTAAAGATAATATGTATCGATCCTACGTGTAGCCCGGTTAATTTAGTGATATCCTCTAGAAGTTTCATATGAATTTCTTCAGCTTTCTCCGGAATAGAAATCCCGTAGGAAATATTGAGCTCAACTCGAATATTCACTGAATGTTTTTTTTGATCTTGCTCAACATGGATTCCTTTTACACCTTCTAAGATCTCTCGACCCAAAAGACTGTCAAAAAGATTTCCTTCCAAAGGTTCTATATCTTTAACCTTGGTTAAACAATGCCATACAATTGATTGAAATACTTTACTCTCCACATCGCGAACAAAGACTGTTTCTGGTAAATCTAATTCTTTACTATCAATATCTTTTAATTGATTATGCATGAGGCCGTACCCTTAATTTATATTTAAAACCCATTGTAACAAGCTGCAGATTAATCAGCTAATCTTCTTTATTTCAATTAATTTTTTTAATGAATTTGCTATATTTTAGCCAATTCGCTATCCTTCTTAGTTAAAATGCCACTAGATGGATCATGACCTTACTATTTTATATTACAATTAGTCTTTTTTGGGGATGGATCACAGCACTCTTTGCACAAAAAAAGGGGCTAAATCCAAGAAATTGGTATATTGCAGGGATTCTTTTTTGTGCTTTGGCCTTTATTGCGGTGCTTTTTCAGCGTAAAAAAAATCTTAAAATTCCAAATCCTGTACATAAACCAGAGTTAATCCCTATTGATCCGCCACAACGGGAAAATCTCTGGTATTATCTAGATGAAAAAGGGCAGCAGTTTGGACCCATTAGCTTTCAAGCCTTAACTATCGCCTGGAAAAATAAAAAGATACAGGGAGAATCCTATGTATGGAATGAAGACTTAGAAAATTGGAAGAAATTTAAAGAAGTACTAAAAATAACTACGCCTAAGATTTAAGCGTAGTTTATAAAAATTACCAGCTAGCCTTAACCAAACCTGGAATTAATCCAAAATTAGCCATTTCACGGAAGCAAAGACGAGACATTTTAAATCTCCTTAAATACCCACGAGCTCTACCTGTAAATTGGCAACGATTGCGCAATCGAACAGGTGAGGAATTACGAGGCATTTTATTTAAGGCGATTTTTGCAGCTAAACGCTCTTCATCGCTTTTATCCATGTCGACTATTATTTTTTTTAACTCTTGACGTTTGTTCCATTTTAAACTAACGAGTTTTTCGCGTTTTTTCTGCTTTGCTATTGAAGATTTTGTTGCCATATCTTTATAACTCTTACTTCTTGCGAGCAGGGCCTTTTTGACGCTGCTTGCGGTTAGGATCCATTTTATTAATGACGTAAATGCGTCCGCATCTACGAACAATTTTATCCCCTTTTGAAGGGTCTGCTTTAATCGAGGCTTTTACTTTCATGATTTACCTGAGAGATAAAAACTAAAATTCTAGTAAACTTATAAGCAATCGTTAGATTTGTTGCAAGCGCAATTCTTTTGTAAATTCTTTTATTTAAAAAGAATTCTGCTTGAGGAATTTGCACTCTTTTATGTATATTGTCACACAAGTTTTGAATCTTTTATGCCACAAGGAATTAGAAAAAATGAAACGCACATACCAACCTAGTAAAAAGAGAAGAAGAGCCGCATGCGGTTTTCGCAAAAGAATGAAAACCAAAGATGGCCGCAAGATTATTAACAGACGTCGAAGAGCCGGACGTAAGCGCCTTGCCCTGTAACAAATCTTGGCGATTTCCTAAATCAGCACGGATTTTAAAAAGCTCTCATTTTAAGCGTTTGACTAAAAATAATCGCCGTATTTTTGGAGAAATGATTTCCGTAGATTTTCAACATTCAAAAGACCTTGATTCCAAATTGGGTATCACTGTTTCTAAAAAGTTTGGAAAAGCTCATGATCGCAATCGTTTTAAACGCGTTGTTAGAGAGGTTTTCCGTGAAATGCGCTCCCATCTACCCATTGGATTAGAAATAAACATCTCCCCTTGCTCTCGCTTAGGGCTTATATCCAAGCAAATCGTATTAATTGACTTAAAGCGCATTGTAGAAAAAATTGTACAAAGCGATAATAATGTCACCATTTCCTCATCTTAACTCAGATCAAAGACAAGCGGTTATTGCTACTGAAGGCAGAGTGCTGATCTTAGCTGGTGCTGGTAGTGGGAAGACAAGTGTATTGGCTTATCGCATTGCCTACCTGCTCCAATCCCTTAAAATTGAACCTGAAGCTATTTTAGGTTTAACCTTTACCAATAAAGCTGCACAAGAAATGAGGGAAAGGGTTGCTCGCATTGTAGGTGTAAAACTTGCAAAAAAACTCACCTTAAGCACCTTCCACAGCTTTTGCATGCAGCTTTTGCGTAAAGAAATTCACCATCTGGGATACACCAATAACTTTACTCTTTATACAGAAAAAGAAGTGCGTCGCATTGCTCTGCAAGTAACAAAAAATCTACTTGAACATGAAGGAGAGCTTCCCTCTCTAGAAGAAGCCTTAAAGAAAATTACTCAGATTAAAAACAAAGGATTAAATTCAACGGATCTAGAAATTATAACTTGGCATGATCAATTTTGCCAGGATTTGTATACGCGCTTAGAATCGTGTCTATGTGCATACAATGCTGTTGATTTTGACTCACTTTTGTCTCTTTCTGTTACTCTTTTTGAAAAATATAAAATGCAAATGTTGCCTTATCAAAAAAGATATCGTTATATCATGATTGATGAATACCAGGATACTAATCCCATCCAATACCGATTAGCTGAATTGCTTTCTGCACGCCATCAGAATTTATGTGTAGTGGGAGATGATGATCAATCGATTTATGGTTGGCGCGGTGCCGAAATTAAAAACATCTTAGGATTTGAATCAAAAACCACCATCAAACTAGAACAAAATTATCGCTCTACTCCTACTATCTTACAAGCTGCTAACGCTGTGATTGCTCATAATCAAAACCGTCACAATAAACAACTATGGAGCAATGCAGAACAAGGAGAGCTAATACACCTATTTCACGCACCCACAGAATTAGAAGAAGCGCAATCTGTGATTCAAAGAATGATTAAACTGAAAAGAGACAAAAAAATTCCCTGGAAAGAAATGGCTATTCTTTATCGCTCTAATCTATTAGCAAGGTCTTTTGAATTAGCTCTTATGCAAGCTGTATGGCAAAAACAGGATAATTGGGTAAGAGGAATCCCCTATCAGGTGTTTGGAGGAACAGAATTTTATGAAAGAGCAGAAATTAAAGACCTCCTTGCCTATTTACGCCTGATTGTAAATACTCTTGATCAAGAAGCTCTTTTGCGCGTTATTAATACCCCTCGAAGAGGAATTTCTGATCAAACGCTTAAAATACTTACCGAATTTAATCGCAAGAGCGATATTTCCCTTTGGGATCTTTTAGAACAAATAGCGTCCCCTCTCTCTTCTGAACTAAAACAACATCTCCCTCATAAAGCGCTTAACGCGATTTGCTGTTTTACAAACCTAATTACGACCGCTAGAGATCAATTTTCTAATCTATCTCTTCCTGAAGCCCTCACCTGGCTTATTGAAACCATAGATTATAAAAAAGCCATTGCAGATGAAGCCAAATCTGAAAAAATGCGCGATTTTAGATGGGAAAACGTTATGTATTGCGTGGATATGATGACCATCTATGAAGAAGAAAAACGTCTTAATAAACAACAAGAAGAAATTAGCCTTTCTGACTTCTTATCTACGGCTCTTCTCGATCAAAGAGAAGAATTCACCCATACAAAAAAAGCTGATGACGATCACGTTAACCTGATCACATTTCATAGCGCTAAGGGGTTAGAATTCACCGCTTGTTTCCTTGTAGGAATAGAGGACCATATCATCCCTCATGAAAAAAGCTTATTTGAAACCGGCCTAGAAGAAGAAAGGAGATTAATGTATGTAGCCATGACTCGCGCTAAAGAATATCTTTGTTTAAGCATGGCGCGCCAGAGAAAAAAAATGGGAAAAGATCTTACTACTAACCCTTCTCGTTTTTTACTTGAAATTCCCAAACAGTTAGTAAAAATTAGCTCTTGGCAAACTATTTAGCATCTTAAAATTAAACCAATTGATCTTGCTTTAATAGACAGGTAAAACACCAGGGCTTACGCATGAAGATTTTCCTTTGCACCTACCAGATCTAATAAATAATCTTTACGACATGATGCATAGATATGCTGATAATATCATGAAGGCTATATAGTTGATTGCGCGTCTTTCTTGGGTCTGGTAATTTCGAAAAATGCATCATAATAGATGAAGAATGAATCCTTCCATTTTATACTCCTTATGAAAAAGGAGCCAGAATCATTTTTTATCTCTCAATTATCAAGAAAAATCTTCATGCGTTGGCCCTGGTAAAACACAGACATTATTTCAGAAATGGAAATAATAATAACATAATTCCCATTTAGGATATTCTATGGGTAACATACGCCACTGGCAACCACTTTTTAAAATGTACAAAATTCCACAAAAA
>NZ_JAAVTY010000103.1:0-452 GCF_018642185.1 Candidatus Rhabdochlamydia sp. W815
GGCATCAACTGTCTTATATTCCTCTGTAACAATCTTCATTCCTGTCAGGCAAAGAGCTCCAGCAAAATGCAATCGCAATTGTTTCCCGGATGTCTGCAAGGTCTTTTGAACGCCTTTTTTGATCCATCCACATACGGCTTGGGACTGATGTTCAGGATGCACAGCATCTATGAAATAGATCTCTTCTAAAGCCATATATTGTTCTATGAAAATTCGTTGTTTTTCAGGATCTAATTTCCCAGGAATCTTTTTAGGACGTTTATAAACAAATCCGTGCTGTATGAGCCAATCTGTCATGCCACTTCGGGAATATTTTATCCCATATTGCTCTCATGCACATAAGCTATGATCCCTTTGACTTTAAGATAGGTCTTTTCCTGTAGGTGTTTTGGTAGAGACTCTGTTTGGTCTTGTGAAAGTTTTGATTTGCTACCGCCTCGAGGGCTACTTCC
>NZ_JAAVTY010000103.1:518-5121 GCF_018642185.1 Candidatus Rhabdochlamydia sp. W815
GTTCTAAGTCAGCTCTCTGGCTAGGGGTCAGTTTTTTCATACTCAATAGCTTAACACAAAACAAAATATTTTTCTATACGATTGAATCGGAACCACTATAATACTAGTTTGATTTCAAATTAATAATTGCATAACTAGGTTTTTTTGAAAAAACAGCTCTTTCATTCAATAGGGCAATGGGAACAGAATAGTTTCTTTTTCTTTCATTTGAAAGAAAATGCCTTAAAATAGGTATTCTGTACATAGTTAAACATAAAGAAAGGTATTTTCTACATACTCCTCTGACTATATTCTTTTATGAGAGGAGCTTAGGTAGAAATAAAGGAGGTTCTCTATGAAAAACCAGGTTGTAGTTTATGTAGATAAGGGAGTGGATGGGGTTTCCTTGAAGCATTTGGTTCATAGCTTAAAACAACAGCTTAATCCTGAGATGAAAATAAAAAGATTGGATGCTCGCTCTGTTATAGAAGAAAATTGGGAAAAGGATACACAGCTATTTATTATGCCTGGTGGTAGGGATGTCTTTTACCAAAGCGCCTTAGTTGGAAAGGGAACCGATAAAATCCGTTCTTATGTAGAGAAAGAAGGCAATTATTTGGGAATTTGCGCAGGAGCCTATTTTGCATGCGAAAGAATTGAATTTGAAAAAGGAACAAGTTTGGAAATTTTGGGTGAGCGCTCTTTGTGTTTTTTTCCCGGGATTGCTAAGGGTCCGGCTTATGGAGTAGGGAAATATACATATAATTCTTCTAAAGGGGCTTGTAATGCACTGATTAATTGGCAAAAACATTCTTTACATGTGTATTTTAATGGAGGATGTTTTTTTAGTTCTAAGTCTTCAGAAATAAAGATATTATCTTGTTATCTCGATTTACCTCAATCCCCCCCTGCGATTGTCGAAATTAACCATGGACAGGGAAAAGTGATATTAAGCGGTGTTCATTTCGAATATTTACCGGATTTATTAGATCAAAAAGATCCTTACTTATCTATGATTTATCATCATTTGGAAAAAGCGGATTCTTTTCGAAGAGAAATGCTATGTGATCTATTAAAAAGAGTAGGATGTCGTTTGAAAACACCTAATTTGAAAAAAAAAGATGACAAATGAATAAAAAGTTTCTAAGATGATGCTAACGGGACATGCTGTCTTGAAACGGGCATGCATGGAGTATTAAGGAGGAACAAATGAAGTTTTTAAATACTCTCGCTTTTATTTTAATTGTAATTGGAGCTTTAAACTGGGGCTTAATAGGCTTTTTTCAGTTTGATTTTGTCGCTTGGTTATTCGGAAGTCAAATGGCTGGCTTAAGTCGCTTGGTTTACGCACTAGTAGGTCTAGCTGGTCTTTGGAGTTTGCGCTGGATTCCCCATTGGAAACATATGTGTTGCTGCTGCTCAAAAGATAGGGGCGGTAGTTGTAAAATGTAGTTTATATAAGGCGTAAGGATAGTTTTTTAAGAATTCTTACGCTTTTTTATCTTTGTATTTATGACAACAATTATTTGGTTTCAACGCGATCTGCGAATTCAAGACAATCCTGCCTTAAAATATGCTTCCCAACTACAGCTTCCTGTTTTACCCATATATATATTTGATCCAAAAGAGGATAAAAACTGGTCAATGGGTTCAAGCTCTCGCTGGTGGCTGCACTATTCTCTGCAATCTTTGCAAAAAAAGTTAAAAGCCCTAGGTCTTGATTTATTTTTCTTCCAAGGCGCAACTTTGCATGCATTGCAAAAGATTATAGATAAGGTAGATGCAAAACATATAGTTTGGAATTACTGTTATGAGCCAAGCGCGCTAATGCGTGAAAAAAAACTGATGAAACTAGCCTCTGCAAAGAAGTGCATAGCAAAAGGATTTCATGCGAATCTACTATTTGTACCCGGTCAAATGACTACTAAGCAGGGTAATCCCTATCAAGTATTCACTCCTTTTTGGCGATGTTGCTTAAAACAAGAAATAGGTAAGCCAGAGGGTAAAGTTACAAAAAAGTTACGATTAGCCACGTATTCTAAACATATATCTTTAGGTGCATTAGATTTATTGCCGCATATTCCTTGGGCTAAAGACTTTCCTTATCTTTGGCAACCAGGAGAAGACAACGCTTTAAAAAAGTGGAAGCATTTCTTGAGGAGTAAGATACATCAATATGCTCATGAACGCGATTTTCCTGCAGAGATGGGAACATCAATGCTTTCCCCTCATTTGCATTTTGGTGAGATTTCTGTGAAAAGAATTTTCGAAGATTTGCTACAGAATACCCATGCAGAGGTTTTTTTAAGAGAAATAGGGTGGCGAGAATTTGCTTATCATCTTTTAATCACTTTTCCTCATACTCCTTCAAAACCACTAAGAGCACAATTTACCCATTTCCCTTGGAAAAGAAAGGCGAAATGTCTCAAAGCTTGGCAAAAAGGCATGACAGGAATTCCTATTGTCGATGCTGGTATGCGGCAATTATGGCAACTAGGCTGGATGCACAATCGAGTTCGTATGATCGTAGCTTCTTTTTTGGTCAAAGACTTAAATGTTCCTTGGCAAGAAGGAGCGAAATGGTTTTGGGATACCTTAGTGGATGCAGATCTTGCAAACAATACCTTAGGTTGGCAATGGTGTGCAGGATGTGGTGCGGATGCAGCTCCTTATTTTCGTATATTTAATCCATTTACTCAGGGAAAAAAATTCGATCCAAAAGCAGAATACGTACGCCAATTTGTTCCTGAATTGAGAAATCTGCCTAATTCATGGATTCACACCCCGCATTTAAGTCCTAAGTCTGTGTTAGAAGCAGCGGGTGTTTACTTGGGGAAAAACTATCCTTACCCCATAGTAGATCACGATCTTGCGCGCAAAAATGCAATACAGATTTACCATCAATGGACTAAGAAATAAGTATGGATGTAAAAATTAAATCACCAGTAGCAGTACCTTGTGATTTTGCCTTTGCTTGGGCATTACGTCCTGGAGCCTTAAAAAGGCTATTGCCACCTTGGGTAAAAACCGATTTTTTATTCGATCCCCCTACACCGTGTAATAAAACCCAGGTAGGATTAAAGGTTTACGTAGGGCCCTTTTTCTTTAAATGGATTTTAAGGCATGAAAATTTCAAGCTCAATCAAGAATTTAGCGATAAACAAATAAAAGGCCCTTTCAAGCGCTATTTACATATTCATCGCTTTACTCCTATTAATTCTCAATCCTGCATTTTAAGCGATGAGATAGAATTTGACTCTATTTTTTTATAAAACCTTATAAATAAGCGATTTATACGACTTTTAAAATGGCGTCAAAAAATTATGAAAGAGGATCTAGAGTTCATTTACAAATACTCAAGTGTCCCTTTGAAGATTTTAGTGAGTGGAGCTAATGGATTTATAGGTTCTCAACTTACCCACTTTTTACGCTTAGCAGGTCATGATGTTATGAGGCTCGTGCGCCACAAACAAGAAGTGAGCTCTGACACCGTATATTGGGATCCTATAGAAGGTCAATTTTCTAAACAGGAATTTGAAGGTTTTGACGCGGTTTTTCATCTGGCAGGAGCTCCTATTGCTCATAGATGGACAAAAAAATACCGCAATAAGTTATTCAATAGTAGATGTCGTGATACTTGGTTACTATCTCAAGTGTTATCTCGTTTATATTCTCCTCCCAAAACCGTCATTTCCGCTTCTGCCATTGGTTTTTACGGGGATTGCAAAGAGAGCGTTACCGAACTCTCCCCTACAGGAGGAGGATTTCTTTCCTCGCTCTGCCAACAGTGGGAGATGGCTTTAGAAACAATCGAAGAACGCGGCTGTCGCGTTGTACATGCTAGATTTGGCGTTGTATTAGGAGTAAAAGGCGGTATGCTTCGTCAGATTTTACCACTCTATCACTTAGGTTTAGGCGGGAAGATCGGATCTGGTAACCAGTATTTAAGTTGGATTGGGATTGATGATGCAATGAGCGCTTTGTATCATCTTTTAATGACAGAATCGTTAACTAAAGCGGTTAACCTAGTAGCGCCCAATCCTGTAAAACAAAAAGAGTTTTCTTCTATTTTAGCAGCTAAGCTACACAGGCCTCGCTTCTTTCACCTTCCTTCCGCTCTTATTTCTTTGGTTTTTGGAGATATGGGAAAAGAGATGTTACTAGCTAGTACACGGGCCTATCCACAAAAGCTTCTGGAATCGGGGTATTCTTTTCGTTACCCACATTTACAAGAAGCGTTGAATTGGATCATGTAAAGCATCATTTTCTATTAGACTTTCGGCCTGGAGATCTTATAGAGATTTAAACTTTTTATTGATAAAGTTGTATATTTTTCTCCAGAAAAACTATGTGGAGGTAGAGACATGCCTAAACCTTATTCGATGGATCTAAGAAAACGAGTGCATACCTAGGGGAAAATAACGACAAAAGAAAAGCCAACCAGCTATTTCCAATAGGGATTGCGACCGTCTACCGGTAAGGCGCAAGAAACAAAGAGGGAATGTAGAACCTCTAAAAAAGAAAAGTATTTATAGGCCCTTTCAACCTTGAAGTGCACAAAAAAGAACATATAAATACTTGAAAAAACATCTATTGTGCACCCGAGCATAGCATGTTTGTAGAT
>NZ_JAAVTY010000104.1:0-5097 GCF_018642185.1 Candidatus Rhabdochlamydia sp. W815
AAATCTCAAAACCGCTCATTAAAGAGCAAAAAAATGAGGAGCAACCCATGAAGCATTATATTGGATTAGATGTATCAATGAAAAGAACTTTTATCTGTGGCCCTTTCAACCTCGAAGTGCAAAATAGATATTTTTTCAAGTATTTATATGTTCTTTTTTGTGCACTTCGAGGTTAAAAGGGCCTTTTCGCTTCAACTAAAACTTACGGGGAACAAGCTGTTGCATAGCTTTAAGAAGAGCTTCAATGCCTTCTCTATGCATAGCAGAAATAGGAAAGAGTGTTGTCTTTGAGTAGGGGTATTTTTGTGTAAATGTCTCTAGATTTTGCATGGCTGTTTCGCAGTCTATTTTGTTTAATACAACAAGAAAGGGTTTGTCTAATAATTCTTTTCGATAAGTCTTTATCTCGTTTTGTAAAATTTGAAAATCTTTAAATGGATCTCTTTCTTCTATCCCAGAAATATCGATTAAATAGACCAAAACAGAAGAGCGTTCAATATGTTTGAGAAAAGATAAGCCCAACCCACGATCGAGGTGGGCTCCTTCTATAATGCCCGGAATGTCTGCAATTAAAATCCTGGAGAAATCTTCAAACTGAATATAACTTAGGTTTGGGTATAGTGTTGTAAAAGGATAAGCTCCAATTTTAACAGGGCAATGAGTAGTTTGTTTTAAAAGAGTGGATTTGCCTGCATTGGGCATGCCAATAAAGCCAATATCAGCGATTAATTTTAACTCGAGTTGAACCTCATGTATTTCACCTTCATAGCCAGGAGTACATATGTTGGGGGCTTGGTTAGTAGGAGATTTAAAACAAGCATTTCCTTTGCCTCCTTTACCTCCTTTGCATAAAACATACTCTTGGTTTTTATCAGTAAAGTCGACTAATACTTCTTGTGTTTTAGTATTTTTAACAATAGTGCCACAGGGGATGTGTAAAATAAGGTGTTTGCCATTACGTCCTCTTTGAAGGTTTCTTCCTCCTGAAATGCCATTTTCTGCATTGATTAAACGGCGATTGCGAAATCCCTCTAAAGAGAGGACGTTCTCATTGGTTTTTAGAATGATAGAGCCGCCTTGGCCTCCATTTCCACCAACAGGGCCTCCTTTGGGAATAAACTTTTCTCTTCGCCAGGCAACGACGCCATTACCGCCTTTTCCAGCGCGCAGCGTAACTATAACTGAATCGATAAACATATATTTTACAAGCCCTCTGGCTTAGTTGAGGGCTACGAAGTATTAAAGAGCGGGTTGAACGGAAACATATGTGCGATTGGTTTTGCGATAAGAAACAACACCGTCAACTAAAGCGTATATCGTATCATCGCGTCCACGTCCTACATTTTTTGCTGGATGCCATTTTGTGCCTCTTTGACGCACAATAATGCTACCAGCGGTGACAAACTGTCCTCCAGCTGCTTTAATTCCAAGGCGTTGCGAATGAGAATCGCGACCATTTCGGCTAGATCCTTGACCTTTCTTATGTGCCATTGTTGCTCCTTATCCAATAATATCTGTAATCTTGAGTCGGGTATAGCGTTGGCGATGGCCCACTTTACGACGAATCGGTTTGCGTCTTTTGTATTTGAATGCAACCACTTTTGGCCCTTTAGCATCTTGTTTTATAAGCTTTGCTTGTACAACAGTATCAGCGAGATAAGGGGCTCCAATCTTAACATTTCCTGCTTCACTAATAAGTAAAACATTTTTAAACTCTACAACATTGTCCTCTATATCTAGCAGTTCTACATCAATGGTGTCATTTTTTTCAACACGGTATTGCTTACCGCCTGTTTCGATAATCGCGTACATCTGGTCTCCTAAAATAAACTTTAAAGATTCGCATGCAGAAAAAAACATGATAGGACAGTCTTGAATCAAAGTCAACTTGAAAAGATGTAAATGTAAACAAGGATAGAAAGAGAGGGTTTTTAATTCATTTTTTATTAAAAAATAAAAAATTAATTATTTGATTAATAATTAAATTATACATAGTATGAAAAGTAAGAGCATAAATGAATAGGGATGGTTATGAAGGGGCTTAGAAAAAGAATAAATACACTTAAGTCCTCAAAAATTACTCTGAGAAAACATCATAACCGTGCATTTTTTAAAGAGCAGGAAAGTGAGTCTAAAATTAAGTTAGAACAAGATAAAAAAGCTTAAGGAGGGTTTATGCCTAAAAAGCATAATAGTGGCGAGAGCGTCCAGAATAGTAAAAAAGCATCAGCAAAAAGAAAAACAAATCATAGAACGCATAAGAAATCAGCCTGGAAGCAATTCTGGAACCGTTATTGCTCCATGTAATCTCAAGGCTTCTTTTTGAATAAAAGTGCGCCCGCATAGCAGGAAGAAGAAACAAGTGAGATAGTGGCCCCTGGGGGCCAGTTTAATTGATAAGCAAGCAGGATGCCGGTAAATGTGAGCGTAAGACCGCATGCTGTTGCTAAAGCCATCATTTGCAATAAACTGCGGGTAAAAATAGCAGCAATGGCAGCGGGTATCGCTAGCATAGTTACAACCAAGATGGCCCCAACTATTTGGGTTAATAACACAATCGAGACAGCTACTAAACCTAGTAGTAGAAAATAAAAGGTTTGTACTGGAAGCTTTTTTAGTGTAGCTTGTTCTTCATCAAAACAAATGGCTAAAAGCGGTTTATAAAATCTAGCAATTATAGATAAAATGAGCGCATTTAAAGCAAATAGTAAAAAAATATCACTGCTGCTAACCCATAGAATGTTTCCAAATAAAAAATCGATTAGCTCTGTGTTATAGCCCGGGGTAATAGCAATGAAAATGACTCCGATAGACATTCCGATAGCCCAAATAGCAGCAATCGCTGTGTCTTCTCTTTCTTTGTATTTTAAATGAATCCAGCCCATTAAAAATGCAGAAATCAATCCAGCTGTTAATGCCCCAATGAATGGGGTGAGAAAGGTAAGCCCAAATCTGATTTTTAACCATAGACAAAGGCCCATTCCCCCAAGTACGGAGTGGGCAATACTACCGCTAATAGAAACAATTCTTTTAACTACTACATAGGAACCGATAATGCCGCCGGTTAACGCAGCCCCACAACCTGCTAATAACGTATGTAAGAGAAAAGGATTATCAAACATATTAAAAAGAAAAGTGTTGAGGGTTTGTTAAAGGAGTGTGATAAAGACCTAAAGCAAAATGCTCACATACTTCTTTAGCCTGAAGAGAGGTTGCTTGGCGATTTACGCAAATGAGTCGACTGGCTTTATCAATAATTGTTTGTAAATCATGAGATACCATTAATATAGTCATATCAGCATTTAACTCTTTTAACAGCTGGTAAATAGACTGTTCCGCTTGAGAATCTACATTAGCTGTTGGTTCATCGAGTAGTAGGATTTTAGGATGGTCGACAATTGCTCTTGCAATAAGAGCTCTTTGTGTTTCTCCACCTGATAGAGAACCAAAGGGAGCTTTTGCTTTATGCAAAAGGTTCACTTTTTCCAAGGCCTGTAGACCTAATTTACGCATTGCCTTAGGAAATCTTCCCCAGCAAGTCAATTCAGCAAGGCATCCCATCATCACTACATCTAAAACACAAATCGGAAAATTGCGATCTACTTGTTGCATTTGAGGGACATATCCCATTAAATGCCTAATGTGTTTAGGGTGCTTATTTAAAACTTTCACCCAACCTTTTTTAGGTTGTAAAAGCCCTAAGATTAATTTAAAAAAAGTGGTTTTTCCGCCGCCATTAGGGCCAAAAACGACAATAAATTCATTCGGTTGCACAGTTATATTGACATCTTCAAGAATACTTTGATGATTATAACTAAAAAACAATTGGTGAATAGAGATGATATCAGTCATGAATGATATTTTTAACCACTTCTGCCATCTGTTTTAAATTCTCTATATAATCTTCAGAATAAGGATCGATGAGGTAAGTAGGTATCGCTAGATTTTGAGCAAGCAGCTTAGCTGCTTTGCTGCCGTGTTGAGGTTCTATAATTATGCCGCCTATACCTAGCGTTTTTATCTTATGCAGCAGTTCTGGAATATATTGAGGCAAACAGTCCTTGCCCTCTTCTTCAAGAGATAATTGCTCAAGGTTATAGTCTCTACAAAAATAAGCAAAAGCCGGATGAGAGACTAAAATGGCTTTGCCTTGTTTGTTTTTAAGTAGGATAGCTAATTCTTGATCAACTTGCTCTAGTTCTTTGAGTAACTTATTTGAGTTGCTTTGGTACAATTCTGTATGTATGGGGAATAGCTGAATTAAGGCTTGTGTAATTTTTTTTGCTTGCGCTTGCATTATTTTTGGGCTGAGCCAAATATGTAGATCTTTGGTGCTATGCTGAGTACAACAATGATTTTTTGTATCTTTGTAAGATAAAAGCGCAAGATCCTCTGTCAAATTAAGGACCAGAGGTGGGGTTTTCATTTCTTGAAAGACCCTTTGAGCTTTTTGATCTGCTTTTTCTCCTAATTTTAACCACAATACGGCTTGTTTTTGCAATTGAACTTGTTTGGGGGTAGGTTCATATAAATGAGGATTTGCTCCAGAAGGAATAAGGGACTGAGCTGAGACGGTGTTCTCTGCGATTTTTTTTACAAAATAAAGATAAGGGGGAACGCTAACCAAAACAACAGGAGCTTGTGGATAACCCAAAATAGGAATAATACAAAAAAAACTAATAAATAAACAAAGAAACATTTTTTAAAAACCTGATAAAGCTACAATTGAGGATCATAATTTTTTAAGCGATTTTGGAAAAGAAATAACTCTCTATTAAACTTCAAACACAAGATATAGTAAGTAATTTATTTAAAGTTAAGCCATAATAGCTCTTTGGATTTTTTCTTGTAAGATAAAGTGTAGTTAAGGTAACCTCAGACACGCTTAAAGGCTTTTTGGAGGAGTGTCCGAGCGGCCGATGGAGCACGCTTGGAAAGCGTGTATACGTGTAAACGTATCGTGGGTTCGAATCCCACCTCCTCCGTTCTTCCTAAAATGATACTGCCTTAGAGCCTGTTTAAAATCTTCTCATTAAGGTATAATGATAGTTTTCATAAAACCTTTGGAGGTAATTATGACCCGCTCTTATCCAAGCG
>NZ_JAAVTY010000105.1:0-4995 GCF_018642185.1 Candidatus Rhabdochlamydia sp. W815
ACTCTTAGAATTTTTATCATCTTTTTTATTCCAAAGAGGGAAATAATAATCACATAATTCCCATTTAGGATATTCTATGGGTAACATACGCCACTGGCAACCACTTTTTAAAATGTACAAAATTCCACAAAAAATATCATATAGATCAACTCTTCGTGGACGTGTTTTTTTGCGTGTAGACTCAAGTATTAGATGGATTTTGCTAAATTGTTTACGAGAAATATCGCTTGGATAAGAGCGGTTCATAACTACCTCCAAAGGTTTTATGAAAACTATCATTATACCTTAATGAAAAGATTTTAAACAGGCTCTAAGAGAATGGTTTAAAGAGTTTGAAAATTTAAATAAAAAAGCTAGCTTTTTTGTTGCTGCTCGATAATTTGACTGACAAGTTTTAAACCCTGATTAGTGAGATAAACCCTATTGCCTTCTGCTTTCTTAATAAAATTAGCCTGAGCTAAGTCGCGTGCGATAACTTGTGCGCCTTTGGTATTTTGCCCAATGGCTTTAGCTACCTCTAAGCAATCAATTTGCCCATAAGGAGTTCCTGATTGCATGGCTAATTCATAGAGCTTAAGCACAAAGATCTCATCTTTTGTCATGGCTTTTTGTGTCATATGGTTCTCATTTTTTTTAAACGTGGGCCTTGAGGACTATCTTCTATACAATACCCTCGTGTCTGAATTTTATCACGGTAGTTATCGGCTAATTTCCAGTTTTTCTCTCTGCGCGCGTGTTGTCTTAAACGTAGAGCCTCTTGTAGATCCTCTGGTATGCATTCTTCTTCTACAAAGATACATCCCAGTACAGTATCGATTTTTTGTAGGAAGGTAAATATTTTTTTCGCTTCACTTAAAGAGACCCTCTTTTCATCACAAACGGTGTTCACTTGACGAATCAATTCAAACACAGCAGCTAGGGCTGCAGAAATATTTAAATCATCTGCAAGATGGATATAAAACATCTCTTCTGCTGTTTTCAAAATTTCTATAGTAGACTCTACTTTTAGATCCATCTCCAATGTCTTCAGTCGTGCAATGAAATCATCTATTCTCTGCAGAGAAGCACGCGCTGCTTCTAAAGCTCTAAAAGTAAAATTAAGCTGGGTGCGATAATGGGTTTGTAGTAAAAGATAACGAATATAACGCCCCTCATATCCTTTTGCAATAAGATCTCGCAAGGTATAGAAGTTACCTAAGCTTTTTGACATCTTCTTATGATCGATTAAAAGATGCTCTATATGCACCCAATATTTGACAAACCGTGAACAAGAAAATGCCTCTGATTGAGCAATCTCATTTTCATGATGAGGAAACATATTGTCTACTCCTCCAGCATGAATATCGATACTAGAGCCCAGTAATTTCATAGCCATAGCAGAGCATTCTATATGCCATCCTGGGCGTCCAGGGCCAAATGGACTATCCCAATAAATCCCCCGCTCTTTTTCTGGATCATAAGCTTTCCATAAAGCAAAATCTGCTATGTTTTCTTTTTCATATTCATCTTCTGACATCCGATTAGAAGCACCAGCTTCTAACTGATCTAGGCAAAGATGTGAAAGACGCCCATAGGAAGGAAACTTGGCAATGGAAAAATAAATGCTTTTGTCTACCCCTTGATAGGCTATTTTTAACTCGAGCAGCTTCTGAATAATCAAAATCATTTCTTCTATATACCCTGTAGCTCGAGGATAATATTCGACAGGTTCTATGTTAAGAGAATGAAGATCCTCGAAAAAAGCCTCTTCGTAAGGTCTTGTGTATTCATGCAAAGATACTTTTTGTACGATTGCTGCCTTAATCGTCTTATCATCAATATCCGTGATATTCATTGCTTGTATGACCTGATATCCTAAAAGCTTCAAACTTCTACGCAAGAGATCTTCTGCAACATAGGTACGAAAATTTCCAATATGTGCATAATGATAAATAGTGGGACCACATGTATACATGTGGATTGTTTTACCGTCTAAAGGTAGTACCTCTTCTTTTTTTCTACTTTCTGTATTATAAATCTTTAAATGCATCATTATTTGTTTTACTCAATTCATCTAATAAGCGATAATTCTTTTTTCCAGTGCCTGTTAAAGGTATTTGCGAAATCTTGCGCACTTCGGAAACCTTTACAATTTTTCCAAACCCTTCTTCTTTCAAAATAGTGTTAATTTCCTCTTTAGAAACAGAAAAAGTAGTAAATAGAATCAATTGAGGT
The DNA here is from genome assembly GCF_018642185.1 of Candidatus Rhabdochlamydia sp. W815. Taxonomy (NCBI): domain Bacteria; kingdom Pseudomonadati; phylum Chlamydiota; class Chlamydiia; order Parachlamydiales; family Candidatus Rhabdochlamydiaceae; genus Candidatus Rhabdochlamydia; species Candidatus Rhabdochlamydia sp. W815. The sequence continues at coordinate 2,215 of NZ_JAAVTY010000105.1, forward strand.
TTTTCTGCTGCTACCTCTCGCATGCTAATTGCTAAACCAGCTCCCTCTTTTTCACCTGTTAACCACTGTTTATGATGCGCCACCTCTATTAGCTTATCTTCTATACCACCTAAGCCAATCATCTCACCGCCAATCTTAATCACTCTTTTTAGTCTACCAGATAAAATAAGCGATCCTTCAGGAGTAATATAGCCTAAATCACCCGAAGTATACCATATTTTTTCTTGAAAAACAATAAAAGGATTAGAGCTAGAATCAAGATATCCTTTAAACACGTTTAAACCTGAGATACAGATCTCCCCTTCTTGCCCTAATGGTTTAGGCTCTTTTGTGTTTACATCCAAAATACAGATTTCTGTATGCTTCAAGGGGAAACCAACTCCATTCGCACTTCTTCCTCGGAGATTACTTGTAACTAAAGGACTACATTCTGTGGCTCCATATCCTTCAATCAGCTGAGCTTTTGGTAAAAACCGCTTTACATAAGTAAACAGTTCATCAGGAGCTTTTTCTGCTCCTGATAAAATAAGATGCAAGGAGTCTAGTTCCTTGGGCTTTGCTACTCGAAAAAGCCCTTGAATAAAACTTGGTGAACAACAAAACGTCGTTGATTTCCAATAGGCTATATCCTGTGCCATCCCATAGCTATCCGTTGGATCAGGAGCATAACAGGTTTTAATTCCAGCTAAAATCGGCATCATTCCTGTAAGAGAAAATCCCATAGAGTGAAAGGGAGGTAATACCGCATAAAGACAAGATCCAAATTCTATAATATTAAGAGCAATACAATCCCTTTGATTAATCAGCAAATTCTCATGCGATAGAGCAACAGCTTTTGGAAAAGCCTCTGTTCCACTAGTAAATAAAATGACTGCGTTCTGGTCTTTTTTTATTTTATCTAAACCAAGATAGCCAACTAAAAATTCACTAGATAATACAGAACCCATTGCTGCTTTTAATTTAGTTACAATTCCTATCTTTTGTTTAATATCCTCTAAAAAGAGCATTCGATTTTCTTCTAATTTACCAAAGTCCACTTCATTTAAACGGTCTAAAAACCGATGAGAGGTCACAACAAATTGCAACTTAACAAGATCGACTGCATGATCTAAAGAGCGAGTTCCCATTGTCCAATTCAACATAACAGGGATCTTATTAGATAGCCAAATTGCAGAGATCACAAGATACGCGGCAACAGAAGAAGGCAAAAGAACCCCTATATATTCTCCTGAAAGAGAACGAAAATATGTACTAAGTGCTAAGGCAGAACGTTTAAAACTGGAATAGGAGAATACTCCTGCTATATGATCAGCACAAGCAACAAAGGAAGACATTCTATCCAAGCTACGCAACAAAACTTGTCCCACCGTTTTCCCTTCCGGAATCTCTATACTTGGACGTTTCTTCTTTTCCACCCAAGCCGCTGGCAATGGTGGCAATATGTTACTTTTATTTTTTTCTTTTTCAGGACCGGAAGCGCTTTGCAAAAGATCTTCAACAACTTGTAATTTTTCTGGATTTACTCCAATCACCGCATATTGTTCCTCCAAAAATACACATAAGCCTGCAATGTCCAACGAATCAAGACCTAGATCACGAGATAGATTCATTTCCCTTGTGATCTTGCCTTTAGGACGTCCTGATAGTCTGCTTAAATGGGCAAAAATCGTTTTTTGCACATCAGAGGTTACTATCTGATTTGCGATTAACTCGATGGAAACTTGCTGTTGCGTAATCTTTGGAATTTTTTTCTTCCAACGAGAATAAGAGATAAGCGTTAATGGTTCTGCTCCTGGTTTAGGATAGCGATTATACCATTCTTCTAAATACTTATTAAAATCTACACGTGTCGCATCCCAAGGAAAATCTAAAGAAGGCAGAGAAAATTCTACTTTTACATTGCGCTTGGGCATAAAGAAGAATCCACTTTTACATAAAAGTTTAGCACATCTTCTTAAGATTTGGCCAAAATTAGGAGATATTCCGGTTATCGCCCGAGAGAATTGACTTCCCCAAAGCCCTGTCGTTCGTACTAATACTATATTAAGATCTGGGCAGAGTTGAATTAAACGATGCACAAAAGAAGCTCCACCAATGATTTCAAAACCGGAAATTTTTAAGCGACCAGAGGGATAAATCATGAAATGATTTTTTCTCTTAAGACCTTTAACAATTTCTTGCATGCACTGGTCTACTTTTTTCCCACGCCACTTACTAGCCAATACATCCATTGTCGGCAAAGGAATAGCCTTAACTAGGTCCATAAACCAACGAAATCCTTTAAGGTAATAAAAATGCTCAACTACGAGGGGCCGAGGTCGGAATAAAGGCCATAGAAGACTCTCTACAATCACAGGATCTATTTCAGCAGGATGATTAGGCAAAAATAAAATCCCACCTGGTTTTTTAAAAGAATGGTTTTTGATGCTCTCCCGACCACAAACCTCAATGCGATAGCGCAAGCAGAGCAATTTGCGAATGATCCAACAAAAACCATTTAAAACCCAAGTAGTTAGCCTACTCTGCTTCATAAAAATCTCCTTGACCTAAGAACTTAAATAAAAAAATACACTTGCTTTGTTTTAAAATCAGCAATATTAATAAAAGAAGTGAAAAACAATCAACTTTATTGACAAAATATACAATAAAAAAAAGAAAATACAATTAGGATATTTTTTAATACTAGTCTTTTCAAGTTTGAAGTGCACAGAAGAATTAAAAAAAAGAATAGGCAGGCGATGAAAGAATCTCTATTGTGATTTTTAACAATCAAACACAAGT
>NZ_JAAVTY010000106.1:0-4979 GCF_018642185.1 Candidatus Rhabdochlamydia sp. W815
AAGTCAGCTCTCTGGCTAGGGGTCAGTTTTTTCATACTCAATAGCTTAACACAAAACAAAATATTTTTCTATACGATTGAATCGGAACCACTATATGTTCTTTTTTGTGCACTTCAAGGTTCAAAGGGCCGCTCAGCTTTTTTAAAGTAAAGCCTAAAAGAAATGGAGGTGGAGAGAATCGAACTCTCGTCCTTAGCAAACTCTCTACAAATGACTACATGCTTAGCATCTTCAAAATGAATTGATCTTGAGGAAGGTGCCACACAATAGACCAATTTGCTTCTTCTAATCTCGGGCATCTTCTTGAAGAAGCGAAGAGAAAAACCCATACCAGGATTAATGACAATAGTTCTAACGCTCCTAGTCAGGCATTAGACTATCGAGTTGCAAAAAGCGGTTAAGCCTTAAGCAGCCTGCAAATATTCCCCGTAAGAGGTTTCTTTTTCTGCATTTATAGTTATATCGGATGATTTAGGAGGCCAACCGACGTCCTCCGCATGCCACTTGTACTTTGTTTCCAAGTCGAAACCAGTCACCCCCAGACGTAATAATAGCAAAAAAAGGCATTATTAGCGATAGGAGGATAAATTAGCAAAAGAATTTACAAATATTAAGAACTACTGACCATATCCTCATCTATATAAGGGATTGTTTTATCACAGGCAATATATTTTTCTAAATATTTCTTTGCAAGATCTGGGTTGACTGCAATTTGTCCTTCTATTCCCTGACTGTATATTTCAAACAGGCGCATACAGGCTTGAGGATGAAATTTTTCTGCAGCTTTTTCATAATAGTTAATTGCCTGTTGAAATTCTCTTTTTTTAAAATAAAGGTCAGCAGTATAAATTTCACCTAACAAAGGGGATTTAAGGATAAATTTAGCAATAGGGGAACCAAGTTCTGTAGCTTTTTCCAAACACTCTATTCTTTTTTCTAGCTCCCCCATTTTGTACAAATAAATAGGGCTGAGTCTTAAGTAGGCTTCTATGCAGCCCAAGTTCCCAGCAATTTCATAATAGCTAACAGCTTCTTTCATATATTTTTCTTTTAAAGCAGGCTTTGTATCTGAAAAAATATTGTCTATAAAGATCTCTGCAAGGTAGAAATACTTCTCCTGAGAATCTAACCCTCTATTTTTCCAGGAATAAATTTTATCTGCTAAGCCAGAACGTAGAGATCCAGCTTTTCCAAATGAGTCAATTGCTTTATCTAGATTTTTTTCTACGGAATTTCCAAAGAGATAGCTATAACCCAATTCTAAACTAACTTTTTCATATCTTGCCTTTTCATAATGCTCAATTTTTTTTCTGCCATATTTTTCATATTTAAGGAAACATTTCTCAGCCAATTGATATTTATTATTTTTTACATGTTCCAAGGCCCTGTTTAGGAGCTTATCTTCTTTTTCCACTTTTTTTATTTGCATTCGGGTTACGATATTTCCCAATATAGGAATATGAGATAATTTCCCTTTTAAAAATTCTAGAGGCGATGCTTGATTAATACAGATTGTTTTATAGGATGGATCAATTGACATAGTTATCTCACTGTAATAGTTATCTCACTGTATAAGAATATAGATTTAAAAATAAAATATATTGCAATTAATAAGATTGAAATCTATTTATTAATATAATTTATTTTTAATTTATATTAAATAGTTTTATTTTTTCTTATTAAGTTTGTTTTTTAGTTTTTAAGAGATACGAGCTGGCATTTTAAGGGATGTTTGGCTTATGATTGACTCTTTTAACCCCCTTTTATTTATATGTTTGATATCAATTCACAAGAGAGTTTCCCTGAGCGAGAAGAGCGTATTTTAGCGTTTTGGCAAAAACAGAACATTTTTGAAAAATCTGTAGATCAAAATCGTGCGAACCCCATTTTTTCTGTGTATGATGGCCCTCCCTTTGCAACAGGGCTTCCTCATTACGGACATATTTTGGCTGGAACCATTAAAGATGTAATTCCTAGATATAAAACCATGCAGGGATATTTTGTACCTCGCCGATTTGGTTGGGATTGCCATGGGCTGCCTGTAGAAAATGAGATTGAAAAGGCTAAAGAGCTATCAGGAGCCTCTTGTATTGAAAAGTTTGGGATTTCTCAATTCAATGAAGAGTGTCGCAGTATTGTTATGCGCTATACAAAAGAATGGGAATACACAGTGATGCGCATGGGACGCTTTGTAAGTTTCACAGATACTTGGCGAACCATGGATCTTAGCTTTATGGAATCTGTTTGGTGGGTTTTTTCTCAACTCTATCAAAGAGGATTGGTTTACGAAGGCTATAAAGTTATGCCTTTCTCTGCCCAATTAGGAACCCCTTTATCCAATTTTGAAGCTAATCTTAATTATAAGGAAGTAGATGACCCCTCTCTTACCGTACTGTTTTCTCTTGTAGATGAGCCAAATACCTCATTTATCGTATGGACAACGACCCCTTGGACTCTGCCATCTAATCTAGCGATTATGGTTAATGAGAATTTTGAGTATGTAAAGATTAGACGAGAAGGTCAATATTATATCTTAGCACATAATCGCTTAGGGCATTATTTTAAAGAAGGGGAGTATGAGATCATTACTACCTTTAAGGGTTCTTCTTTGGTTTCTAAGCATTATCATCCCCTGTTTCCTTATTTTGCTAGTTATGAAGGTTTTAGAGTCATTGCGGAGGTTTCTGTTAGCAGTGAAGAAGGAACAGGTCTTGTACATGCAGCTCCAGCATTTGGAGAAGTGGATTTTTATGCATGCAGCAAAGAAGGCATTGAAGTGGTGTGCCCTATTGATCATAATGGTAAATTTACCAAGTTAGTTCCTGACTATGAGGGTCTCTTTGTAAAAGACGCTGATAAGGAAATCATTCGGCGATTGAAAAAAGAGGGGAAGGTTTTACACCATACGCAAATTCGTCACCGCTATCCTTTTTGTTGGCGCTCTGATACCCCTTTAATTTATCGAGCTGTCTGCACTTGGTTTGTGGCAGTGGAAAAAATCAAAGATCGAATGATGGATGCTAATCGAAAGATTCAATGGGTTCCTCATCATCTTAAAGAAGGTCGTTTTGGTAAGTGGTTAGAAAATGCTAGAGATTGGGCGATTTCAAGAAACCGCTACTGGGGAACACCTATCCCTATTTGGCGGAGCGAAGACGGGGAGATGATTGTCTTATCCAGTATAGAAGATTTACAACAAAGAACAGGGATTGCTGTTTCTGATTTGCACAGGCATTACATTGACTCTTTAACATTTATTGCTAATGGTAAGGAATTTAAGCGTATACCAGAAGTATTTGATTGTTGGTTTGAATCGGGCTCTATGCCTTATGCGCAAAATCATTATCCTTTTGAGAAAAAACAAGAAACGCTAGATCGGTTTCCTGCAGATTTTATTGCAGAGGGATTAGATCAAACACGTGGTTGGTTTTATACTTTAATGGTGATTGCAACAGCGTTATTTGATCAACCGGCTTTTAAAAATGTTATTGTTAATGGAATTATTTTGGCAGAAGATGGCAATAAGATGTCAAAACGTCTTAAGAATTATCCAGAACCGCAATTGGTATTTAACCGTTATGGAGCTGATGCGGTGCGTTTATACTTGCTGAATAGTCCTGTTGTTCACGCAGAAGATTTACGTTTCTCAGAACGCGGAGTAGAATTAGTTCTTCGTCAGATGCTCATTCCTTTTTGGAACTCAGTGGTTTTTTTATCTACTTATGCAAAGATTTATCAATGGGATCCCAAAGAAGTAGAATTTTCTGCTCCTCAGATCGATATCGATCGTTGGATCTTGTCTTGTTTACAAGGATTAATTCAAGAGGTGACAGAGGGGTTAGATCGTTATGAACTGCATCGAGCAGTCGATCCTTTTGTAAAATTTATCGACCAATTGACCAATTGGTATATTCGTAGAAACCGATCTAGGTTCTGGGCGGAAGAAGATACAATAGATCGCAGGCTAGCCTTTGAAACATTGTATACCGTGTTGATCAATTTAGCCAAGATCGCAGCTCCGTTTATTCCTTTTTTAAGTGAGGCAATTTATCTTTATTTAAAGACCTACCAAGATCTACAATCGGTTCACCTATGCTCTTTTCCAATTTATAACCCTGTATATAGAGATCAGCTTTTAGAGGAGCAGATGTCTTATGTACAAACTGTGGTAAGCATGGGGCATGCGTTGCGTAAGGAAAGCAAATTAAAAGTTCGTCAACCTTTGCGCTCTGCCTTTATTGTGTCTTCTGATCTTGAGATTTTAAAACAGCTTAAATCGCAAAAACAGCTGATTGCCGATGAGCTCAATGTAAAAGAAGTGATCTTTAAAGAAGATGAGACAGCATTTGTTCTACTTTTAGTGAAACCCAATTTTCGTGTTTTAGGTAAAAAAGTAGGTAAACTAATGAGCGCTGTTAAGACAGCCTTAGAAAATCTTTCTCAAAAAAAGCTTAATCGATTGCTGAAAGAGAATCAATATGAGTTAGTCATTGAAAACGAAACCATTCTTTTAAGTTCTGAGGACATCACAATAGAGCGCCAAGTAAAAGAAGGATTAGTGGCTTCTGCAACAGGCTCAGTGATTGTTGCTATTGATATTGTTTTAGACGAAGAATTATTAATAGAGGCATTAGCAAGGGAATTGGTTAATAAGATTAATACTATGCGCCGAGATTTGAGTTTTGCAGTAAGCGATCGAATTGAAATTTGTCTTAATACCACAGAAAAAGTTAAGAGGGCTTTATCCATTCATCAAAATTACGTAATGACACAAGTATTAGGTGTAAAACTGGAGTATAATTCTAAAGAAGAGGGGAGCGTTTGGGATTTAAACGGAGAAAAAACCTTTATTGCGATAACGCGTTGGGAATGATTTAAAATAAACGGCCCTTTCAACCTTGAAGTGCACAAAAAAGAACATATAAATACTTGAAAAAACATCTATTGTGCACCCGAGCATAGCATGTTTGTAGATAATC
>NZ_JAAVTY010000107.1:0-4977 GCF_018642185.1 Candidatus Rhabdochlamydia sp. W815
TGAAAGTTTTGATTTGCTACCGCCTCGAGGGCTACTTCCAGTTTTATTTTCGGAATCATATTCTCTGAGGTATTCCTGAACAGTGATAGGGCTTATCCGGAGTGTTTTAGCAAGATTTTTTGTTGAGATACCCTCATCATAGCCCAAAATTACACAAAGCCTATTCCGTTCAGAATAGTCTTTTGGATGCTTTAACTTGTGTTCTAAGTCAGCTCTCTGGCTAGGGGTCAGTTTTTTCATACTCAATAGCTTAACACAAAACAAAATATTTTTCTATCCGATTGAATCGGAACCACTATATTTCATATTTCCTCTCAAAATTTACTTTAAAATCTATATTTTTTATTTTACATTTTTTATAGATTCTTTTAAAGAATGTTTTGCTTAAGAGGGAAATACATTAAGTCTTTGTAAGAAGTGGAGTTAAAATTCCTAATTTTTCAAAACCTTGCTTTAACTCTTTATTTTCCGGTTTATCAAAAGCACCACTAGATGCTAGCCATGTGACATAATTACGAGGAACCTCTTCTAAAGGCTTGCCTTGATGTTTACCAAATGGCATGCGAGATACAACTTGGGGTTTAGAAAGAAGTTGCAATACCGTTTGAATGGGCAAATCATCAATCATAACGCTAAAAACTTGGTGCAGTATAATTACATCATCAAGCGCTCTATGTGCTTGATTAGCGGAGAAACCATAGGTTTCTCTTAAAAACTGTAGAGAATGCCTAGGGAGATCATTGCGGTATTTACGTGCCCATTTAAGGGTGTCAATATATTGAAAAAAGGGAAGAGGAACTTCTGCTCGTTTAAATTCTGCTTCCAAAAACAATTGATCAAAGGCGTCATTATTGTGAGCGATTAACACCGTATTATCAGGGCAAAATTGTGTGAATTTTTCCGCAATTACTTTAAAGCTAGGAGCATCTTTTACCATTTCATCAGTAATGTGATGGATAGCACTAGCTTCTTTTGGAATAGGGCATTCTGGGTTGATTAACTCTACAAAGGAACGATCTTCTATCGGATCATAAGCAGCAATTTCAATAATTCGATCTTTAGCAGACTTTACGCCAGTTGTTTCTGTATCGTAGTAAATAGGTCGTAATTTTTTCATAAACCCTCTGTTTTTAACGGATTATAGATTACAAAATTAAATTGATCTATCATTTTATCCTAAAAATAAGAATGGTTAGATTCTTAGCTTTTCAATTTTTCTCATATGTAGTATCCTGATTGTCAATAAATTAGGAGTTATAATTATGCGCTTATTAAGTGTGATTTTTGGGATCATTTGTCTTTCTGGTTGTTACCAAATGCGTGGTGATGAGGATTTGCGTACAGTTCCGGTAACAAACAATCCCACTATTGTACCAAACAAAGGTGGATTTCCTCCTTTTCCTTCAATGTGATTGATTTATTTATTTTAATTGCGCTAGTTTAAGTCTTAATGAAAAAAAATCGAATATGAAAAAGCAAACCGTAATTGAATACAACTTTTTTCCAAGTAATTTAGAAAAAGAGATTGCCTTACTTGGCAAAAATAAGCTCCTTTTTGCGCTTGAGCAAATGCTATTGATACGCAATTTTGAAAATCGAGCTGAAGGGGCCTACCTGCAGGGTAAAATTGGTGGTTTCTTTCATTCTTATATTGGTCAAGAGGCAGTGCAAACAGCTGCTGTTTTTGCAATGGGGAAAGATCAGTGGTGGGCTACTTCTTATCGTTGCCATGCCTTGGCCCTATTATTAGGAGCTACTCCCATCGAACTCATGGCTGAGTTATTAGGTCGTATTAATGGTAATGCAAAAGGACGAGGTGGTTCGATGCATTTTTTTACAGAGCAGCTTTTAGGAGGGTACGGAATTGTAGGAGGACAAATCCCTATTTCAACAGGCGCTGCTTTTAGCATTAAATATAAACAAAAAAATGCTTTAAAAGAGTCCAAACAAGTTTCTGTATGTTTTTTTGGAGAAGGGGCAGTAGCTCAGGGTTCTTTTCACGAATCACTGAACTTAGCTTCTTTGTGGGATCTTCCTTGCATATATGTGATTGAAAATAATCACTGGGGTATGGGAACCCATGTAGCAAGAGCTCTTTGTTTAGAGCCTATTGCAGAGACAAAGGCGCCTAGTTTTAATATGAAAGGGTATACTTTAGATGGCATGGATTTTTTTAACTGCTATGCAGGTTTTTCTTCGGCATTTGAAGAAGTTAAAAAAACATCGCGTCCTATTTTAATTGAGGTGATTACAGAAAGATTTAAAGGACATTCCATTTCAGATCCTGCTTTGTATCGCAGCAAAGATGAATTAAAAAATAACATGCAAAAAGATCCTATCTTTTTGTTAATGCAAGTTATGCAAAAAGCAAACATGATCACAGAGAGCGAGTATCAATTTCTTAACCAAAAACAAAAGCAAATAGCAATAGATGCTTTAAAATATGCAAATCAAAGTTCTTGGCCCGATCTGGTAACATTAGGGCAAGATGTATTTGCTCCATCAGAAGAGAATAACACATGAGCACCCAACTAACGGAAATGCGAGAAGCGTTGCGACAAGCTCTTGATGAGGAAATGCAGAAAGACCCACGTGTTTTTATCATAGGTGAGGAAGTAGCAGAATATAACGGAGCTTATAAAGTCACTAAAGGGATGTTAGAAAAATGGGGTCCTGATCGTGTAATAGATACACCCATTGCAGAACTTGGTTTCTCCGGACTTGCCATTGGAGCTGCAATGACAGGCTTAAAACCTGTGGTTGAGTTTATGAGTTTTAATTTCTCTTTTGTAGCTTTTGATCAAATCATATCTAATGCCATCAAAATGTATTACATGTCAGGCAATAGATTTTCCGTCCCGATCGTTTTTCGTGGGCCTAATGGAGCAGCAGCACAGGTTTCTTCACAGCATTCGCATTGTGTAGAGGCCCTCTATGCTAATTTTCCTGGATTGATTGTGATTGCTCCTAGCAATCCTTATGATGCAAAAGGCCTTTTAAAGTCGGCTATCCGTCAGAACAATCCCGTGCTTTTTCTGGAAAATGAGCTTTCCTATGGAGATAAAATGGAAATCCCCACAAAAGAGTATCTAGTGCCGATTGGAAAAGCGCGTGTTGTTAGAAAAGGAAATCACGTTACATTAATATCGCATAGTCGGATGGTTTTGCTTTGTGAGGAAGCTGCAAAAGAACTGCAAACCCGAGGAATTCAAGTAGAACTCATCGATTTAAGAACCATTAAGCCCCTTGACATCGATACTATTGCAACTTCTGTACGTAAAACCCATTTCTGTGTTCTTGTAGAAGAAGGGCACATATTTGGAGGAATTTCTGCAGAAGTAGGTTTTCAGATTATAGAGCATTGTTTTGATGATCTTGATGCTCCTCTTGTAAGAGTTGCGCAAAAAGAAACCCCTATGCCTTATTCCAAGGTATTGGAAAAGCAAACTATGCCCACTAAAGAGCAAATTATCGAAGCGGTGCAAAAAGTTTTAGCTTAAAGGAGTGTCTATGCCATTTACTGTAACCATGCCAAAACTATCTCCTACAATGGAAGAAGGAAATATTGTAAAGTGGCTTAAGAAAGAAGGCTCATATATCAAAGAAGGGGATGCTTTTATCGAAATTGCAACAGATAAATCTACAGTAGAGCATGCTGCTTTAGATGAAGGATGGTTGCGTAAGATCTTAGTTCAAGAAAATCACACAGCACAGGTAAATCAAGCAATCGCCATTTTTACCGAAGAAGAAAATGAAAGCATAGAGGGATATCGACCAGAAGGGATTTCTCTTACTCAAGAAGAACCTCCTCAAGAACCCCAAAAACAACCAACTTCAAATACAGAAGAGCCTTTAGAGGCTACAACTAGAATAAAAGCATCTCCTTTAGCTCGCAAAATTGCAAAAAAACAAGGATTGAATTTAAATCTTGTTAAAGGATCAGGTCCAAAAGGTAGAATTATGAGTCGAGATCTTGTCTTTGCATCGTCAAGTACTAATATGAAGCAACAAGAGCTTCCTAAAAGAGCTGCTGGAGAATTTGAAGAAGAGTCTCTATCTCCTATGCGTAAAGTGATTGCTCAACGTCTGCAAGATGCAAAAAGTTTTATTCCTCACTTTTATTGCGCACAAGAAGTGCAAATGGATAAAGTGGTCTCTCTAAGAGAAGAGTTAATTTCTTTAGGCATTAAACTCTCTTTTAATGATTTTATCCTGCGTGCTACCGCTTTAGCTCTAAGAGAGTATCCTCATGTAAATTCTGGGTTTAATCCCGATTCTCGCACAATTATACGTTTTAAGACCGTAGATATAGCAATAGCTGTCAGCATACCCGATGGGTTAATTACGCCAATTGTTCGCGCAGCCGATGATAAAAATCTACAAGAGCTTTCTAAAGAAGTAAAATCATTAGCTGGAAAAGCGCAGGCAAATAAGCTAAAGCGGGAAGAATATGAAGGGGGCTCATTTACCATTTCTAATTTAGGAATGTACGGCATTTCAGAATTTGTAGCGATCATCAATCCACCACAAGCTGCTATTTTAGCTGTAGGAGCGATTGAAGAAAAACCTATTGTAGTGGATAAAAAAATAGTCATAGGCAAGACGTTAAAACTTCAATTGTCCGCTGATCATCGAGTATTAGATGGAATAGATGCGGCTAAATTTTTAAAAACCCTACAAAAGTATTTAGAAGCGCCGTCTATGCTTCTCTTAGAGCCTGTTTAAAATCTTTTCAAAAATAGAGCAATAAAAGCGAGAACCACTATACCCAGGCTGGTATGTAGTTTTCTTTCGCAATTTTTCCATAGCCTGCGACATTTTTCTATCCACGCAAAAGAACGCTCTACAACCCATCTTTTGGGAATAACTGATGAAGTGTATTTCTTTTTGCAAATTTTTCTCCAGAATATCCTCCATCTGCTAAAACATTTTTTACACCGAACAAATGGTTTTTATGTAGTGAAAATGCTTCTATAC
>NZ_JAAVTY010000108.1:0-4901 GCF_018642185.1 Candidatus Rhabdochlamydia sp. W815
CCATTCTTGGGAAAGAGGCTTAAATGAGCATACAAACGGACTAGTTAGGCAATATTTTCCTAAAACACAAAGCTTTTTAGATACGACTTCCAAGGATATGGAAAGGGTGGAAACTTATACTAAATAACAGACCTAGAAAGGCTCTCAACTTCAAAACTCCACTAGAAGTGTTTAGGAGATTATCTACAAACATGCTATGCTCGGGTGCACAATAGATGTTTTTTCAAGTATTTATATGTTCTTTTTTGTGCACTTCGAGGTTGAAAGGGCCATATTAATAAAAACCGTTATCTGGTAATCTGCACTTGGTAATGGAATATAATTGTGATTTTCCAAACCCACAGTCTCATGCATATCTTCCAAAAACGAAGGGATTTTAGCTACGAGCTGTTCTTTTGTTAGTACATATTTTATAAAGGAATCAAGACAAGAAGCGCCACAGCATATATTAACAATAGCTTGCTGCGTGATTGCTAAAGCACCAGCAAAAAGTCCCATACAGGGTAAAAATTAGTGAGTACAGTTGGAGATTTTGCATTTACAATTTGTGCAAACCTTTCATAGGTACAATAACCAAGAGCCATTCCTGCAACTCTAACGGGAATTGTTTGAATAAAAGTGTTAGAAATAACCAAGCTCATTATTTTCTCTTTGAAATTCTTGCGTGTAATTATAGAGAACCCATAAAAAAGCGTATTACAACATAAAGCTATTATGTATGCGTTTTTTTAAGTTTTCTAAAAAAGGAGTAAGCTTTTCAGCTTCTTGTTGACTTAGTCGGTCAATAAATAAGATGCCATTGATATGATCATTTTCATGCAGAATGACTCTAGCTTCCCAACCAAAAAACCGCTGTGTAATGATTTTTCTCTCTATATTCATATACTCAACTGTTATTTCTTGAGCTCTTTCTACATCTGCATAAATATTTGGAATCGATAGACATCCTTCAGATTTTTTCCATTTCTTTTTACTAGGGGAAGATATTTTGGGATTGATAAATACTTTTACCTCGCCCCATTTTATTTTGTTTTTATCTAGCTCTTTATTGGTAGGCTCTCTGATCATAAAGAGCCTAATTGAATGATGAACTTGAGGAGCGGCAAGACCTATCCCATTGCAAGCATCCATTGTCTCTTTCATCTCTTCGATGAGCTTTTTTACATCTTCTGTAATGGCTGTAATTGGTTCGGCCTTTTTTCGGAGAATAGGGTCATCATAATAGGCAAGAGGCAATACCTTTAATGGTTCTGTAGTCATTAAACTAGGGACATGCCCTTTGCAAAGCTGTCCGTTTTTATACAGCCACCGATCTTTGATTTTTTCAAAGTAGCTTCTCTCTGTAAATGTAGCATCTTGGTCATTTTGAGACATATGTGCTACAAAAGTTACAGTAGCCACCCTTTCCTTTTCTTTAAAAGAAAGCACCTCTAATCGATTAAACTGAAAGGTTTTGGAAAAATGGGAGATTTCTTTTGCCCATTTTTCATGATCATCGTCATATTGTGGACTCGCAGGATGGGTGGTTTTAATAATATAAGAGCTTAAATCAAGTGCATAGGCTGCATAGCGAGCACGCATAAGCATCAAGGCGTTCTTTACCAAAGCACCATTGTGAAGAGGCCTACAACATGTTTGATAAGATAAACCACTAGCGCAGGGACAGAGTTCTACATTATCTTTTCTAATCATATTAGGTTCTAAATAAGTCATAAACTAATTTTTTATAGAATAGAAACTATTCCAGATTTTTTTTTTTGGTACAACTCATTTTTTGCAGTAAATTACATAAGATGATAATAAAATAAATAAAGGGATTCAATGCAAACTAGGACTTTTTCTCAAAGAAATCTAATTATTGGTGTTTTAAGTGGAATTTTTGCAGGAATACTTCTTGCCTTTGCTTTGCTTCATTTCGATTCTATTCTAGTTATTGGGGAGCTAGTTGGCTTATCTAACATCTTTAGCAGTTTATTCTTCTATTTGTTTTTAACAGCTATTTTAGGAGCTATATTTGCTGTAGCTGTTTGTAAAATCTCCAAAAAGCCCATAGGAGCCATTATTTGGGGACCTTTATATGGAGTGCTTTTATGGGTAATCAACCTTATAATGCTTATGGCTAAAATGAAAACCGAGTGTCCTTCTGAAGTATATCTCTTTATAAGGCCGCTTTTACTATTGGGGTATGTGGTTTTTGGAATAATTTTAGGATTAATCTATGGATGGTTAAAAAACCAAAAGTAAATAAAATTTACTTTAATTAAATGAATTTATTCATATTTTATTTTGATTTGTGTTATCATTTCTATAATTTAAAAAGGTCTAAAAAAATATGTTACCTCAATTGCATGAAAAATATAACCATCCTTCTTTAATCACCCCAGCTAAATGGCTGGAATACAATCGTCAAAAAGGATTGCTGCCTACAATTAGCTCCCCTCAAGCCATTATTTTTTGTTCTCATGGGCGTTTTTTAGAAACCATCTTACAAAAATACAAACATAAAAGTTACGAGGGTTGTTTTAAAAAGGTTTTCTTTCTAGATGACTTTCCTTCACTTGCCATTGCTTATTTAGGAACCGGCGCCCCTGCTGCTGCCCATCAAATGGAAGCACTCATTGCTTGGGGGGTCACCCGTTTCGTTTGTATAGGTACAGCTGGTACGCTTCATGATAAAGTAGGCATTGGTGATATTGTGCTTTTCGAAAAAGCCGTTCGCGATGAAGGAACCTCCTATCATTACATAGAAGCTAGCAAATATATCCATGCCCCTCGCCGTATGACTAATCTCTTAACCGACTTATTAAAACAAGCAAATACTTCTCATCACATTGGCAGCACCTGGACAACAGATGGTTTCTATAGACAAACCTCATTGGAAATCCAGCATTTTCAACAAGAAGGAGTGTTAACTGTTGAAATGGAAACAGCTGCTTTATTTGCTATAGCTCATGTTCATCAAATCGATTTAGGGGCAATGGTTGTAATCAGCGACTCTCACACTCAGCTAGAGTGGGAGCCTCATTTGGAAGATGAAAAAGTAGAAAATAGCTTGCACTCTCTATTTGAGACCGCTCTGAGAGCTGCTACTTCTGATTTTTAGTGATAATTCACTTGCTTTTTGTGCATAGATCTTTTACTTAAGAAATTAGACCTAAGGAATAAGAACCCTATGTACAAGATTTTCATATATAGTTTGCTTTTAGTAGTTGGTATTATCATTTCACAAACCGCTTATCTAACTCCTTATCAAAGCTATTTACACTTTTTCACTCTAACTCTTTTGGCCTATATTATGATCGAAGTAGGCATAGAGTTTGATTTAAATAAAAAAAATCTCAAAAGTTATGGGAAAGATTACCTTATTGCAATGACTGCAGCAGCCTTTCCTTGGATTTTTTGTAGTGCTTATTTCTTCTTATTTTTGGACCTAACACTTCAGCAAGCAGCTTTAATTGGAAGGTTTGCTGCACCTACTTCAACAGGTCTTTTATTTGCCATGTTAATGGCTGCGGGCCTGGCTGGCACTTGGGTATTTAAAAAGGTTCGAATTTTAGCTATATTTGACGATTTAGATACCGTATTATTTATTGTTCCTCTTCAGCTTATATACATCGGTCTGCAATCTCAAATCACTTTTATTTTACTGATTACCATACTTCTTTTAATCGTTGCTTACCGTTATTTACACCGAGTATCTCTCCCTACAAACAAACTGTGCATTTTTATTTATGCGGTGCTTTTAACAGGGTTGGTAGAATCTCTTAAAGCAGTTGATGTTTTAGATCTTGAAATTTTACTACCAGCTTTTGTATTAGGGTGCATCCTCAAAGCCCCCCATAAGAAAATAGATCCGCCCCTTGCTATGAAATTTGATAGTAGCCTTAAATTTATATATATGTTCCTTGTAGGATGTTCTTTAGCTAAAATATCTTTTGGTCATATCTCCTGGACGATGCTCCTCTTTCATGTGCTTATGCTGACAATCCTTGCTAATCTAGGCAAATTATTCCCTATGTTCTGCTACAAAAAAGAAGTAAGTTTAAAAGAGAGAACCGCTTTAAGCGTTGCTATGTGGCCTCGAGGAGAAGTAGGAGCTGGAATTTTAATGATCTCTACTCAATACAAACTCCCTCCTATCGCTTTAGAGCTAGCAGGTCTTAGTCTAACGCTAAACTTAGCTCTATCCGGAGCGTTTATTTACGTTGTGATTTGGCTCATGAAAAAACCTCTTAAGAGGACTTAAGAAGTTGATCTCTACGAATGTATAAGTGATCAATCCGCTCTTGAATCTCTTGAATCACTCTACGCTCAGAATCTGCCAACTTCAAAGAGCGTCTGGCTTCTTGTTTTAAATGAGGATCAAACTGCCAACGCATAGCTTGCTCTTCATGGATTAAAACCAATGCATGATAACGAGTTTTTACCTCTTCTAAATAGACAATCTCCTCATTGATTTGCGATAGCTCGCTTTGACAATCAGAAGACACTTCTTCAGCAAAAAAACCACTTGAGAGCAAACAACAAAGCCCTAAGAGCATTTTTATAGTGCGATTATTTTTCATATAATTCTTCTCTTTATTTGCAGGATTTCATTACACAAATTAAATCTCCACTAGATTTTTTTAAATCTCCGTAGATGTAAAATACAGGCTTTTGAGTTTGATGAGGATTTGCAAACTGGTAATTTTTAATAAATTCTCTAATAAGTCCTTGGACGGCTTTAACTGTTTCATCCCGTGATTTACTATTTAAAGGCGTCTCTATAAAAATCGTTAATGAACCATATCCTTGACATGGATTTTATTGTTTAGTCCCAAAGTATAATGGTGTATACTATGAACATTTAGCATCAAAGGAAACATTATGGGACAAATAGTACATGGGTGCGCCAAAACAAC
>NZ_JAAVTY010000109.1:0-4863 GCF_018642185.1 Candidatus Rhabdochlamydia sp. W815
AAGTCAGCTCTCTGGCTAGGGATCAGTTTTTTCATACTCAATAGCTTAACACAAAACAAAATATTTTTCTATACGATTGAATCGGAACCACTATAGAAGCATTTTCACTACATAAAAACAATTTGTTCGGTGTAAAAAGTGTTTTAGCATATGAAGGATATTCTGGAGAAAAATTTGCAAAGAGCGTGCAGGAGATATGATGGGTTGTAGAGCGTTCTTTTGCGTGGATAGAAAAATGTCGCAGGCTATGGAAAAATTGCGAAAGAAAGCACATACAAGCCTGAATATGGTGGTTCTCGCTTTTATTGCTCTACTTTTGAAAAGATTTTAAACAGGATCTAAGTAATTTTTCCTTTCCCTCCATTTAGGAAAGAAGTATAGCAAAAATCTAATTACACAAGAAGTCCAATTTTAGGTTTTTTAACCTCAATTAGTATTAGTTATTTATAATTATTAACTTAGAAATATTTCTTGTGTAGAGTAATTGGGGATTATTTATTGACTAAAACCCAAAACTGAGGTCTGAAAGGATGTGTAGGAATTAGTAAATGTGTAAAAAATGTATACAAGTTCCTTTAAGCAGTTTATGGACAATGTTGTGTAAACTCGCGAGGTAAATGAAAATACACATCCTCTACTGTATAGATAATATCTTCAATCTCTTTGACTCCATACTCTTGTAGTTTCTTAATACATCTTTGCACAACATCTTCAGGTGTAGATGCTCCTGCTGTCAAACCTAGCACTTCAACTCCTTTTAGCCATTTAGGATCGATCTCATGTTCTGTATTGATTAGATAAGAGGGTACATTGCGCAAATGCGCTACTTCACATAATCTATTGGAATTAGAACTTCTAGGATCTCCTACTACTAGAATAAGATCTGAGCAATCCACAATACTACGCAAGGCCATCTGGCGATTGGTTGTAGCGTAGCAAATAGAAGAACTGGGCAGTGTTTCAATATGAGGGTATTTAGCAATTAGCGCTTGTGTTACTTCTTTCACATCATCTAAGCTCAATGTGGTTTGTGTGGTATAAAATAAAGGCTCATGGGAAAAACATAAGTTTTCTACATCTAATAGAGATTCCACAACAGTTGTCACTTCAGGAGCTTCTCCTGAGGTACCTATAGTCTCAACGTGATTGCGGTGACCAATTAAAATGATCTGATAGCCTTTTTGCGCGTATCTTTTTACAGCCGAATGCACTTTTGTAACCAAGCCACATGTAGCATCGATTTCTATTAGATTCCTTTTTTTAGCCTGGGCGCGCACTTCAGGAGTAACTCCATGTGCAGAATAGATCAAATAAGAACCACAAGGCACTAGCTCTAGATCTTCAATAAACACAGCACCTTGTTTTTCAAGACTCTCAATTACATGCTTATTGTGAACAATCTCATGCTTTACATAGATAGGAGCACCCCACATCTTCAGTGCCTTTTCTACCGTTTCAATGGCTCGCACAACCCCTGCGCAAAACCCTCGAGGCTTAGAAAGTAGTAGTTTCATATTATCCTTATTCTTTTACAGGTAACGCTTCTAAATGCGTGCATTCTTGATCCACAATTGCTGTTACGCTTAAATCAGACCATACGTTCAAACTGGTCTCTATCATATCTATAAAGGCATAAAAAGGTAAAATAAGACCCAGTGTGTTAAGAGGCACATCCATTCCTATTAAAAACATACTTGTTAGAAAGAAGCACCCCATAGGAACTCCTGCATTTCCAATTGACGCAAGAGTTGACAACACAACCCATATCCCTAAATCCAATAAACCAAAAACATGTCCGTGAATAGTCGAACAGAAAAGCACCGTGATTAAGATAAAAGCAGCGCATCCATTCATATTAATAATCGTGCATAAAGGAAGAGAAAAATGCGCAACTTTAGGATGGATTCCAGCTTCTTTTTCCGCACATTTTAAAGTAACTGGTAAAGTTGCATTGGAAGACTTAGAAAAAAAAGCAAGACTTAAAGCCGTAAAAGAGGCTTTTGCTAACTTTACAGGGGAAATTCCTTTGTATTTTAACAATAAAGGCAAGATTACAAACCCTTGCACAAGATTAGCGCTAACAACTGTTAATAAATACAATCCTAAATGTTTAAAACTATTGGTATGACTAAGATCTTTAAACATAAGAGCTGTAAAGGCCCATGTTCCTAAAGGAATAAGATGGGCAATCCCTTCAGTAACCTTTAAAATGAGTTTAAAAAGCGAAGAGAAAATTTGATGCACAGAAATTCGGTTGTCTTCGGGTAAATATGTAGCCGCAATTCCCATAATAAATCCAATAAAGGCCGTGCCTATTACATTATTCTCTAGAAAGACCTGTACAATGTTACTAGGTACAATTTTCCATAAAAAAGACAGGTAAGTATCTGTAGGTGCTTTAGTGATCTGAACCGCCTCTGCTGCACTTATTTTAGCACTAGGCTGCATGATAAAGAAAAGTAAAAGGCCGACAGCTGCTGCGATAACTGTTGTAAGTAGTGTGTATGTAAATACCCTTTTACCAAGATTGCTTATTTCTAACTGGCTTTTCATTCCAGAAAGCGTAGAGGTAATCGACAGGAAGATAATGGGAATACTCAATAGCTTCAAAAAATTCATAAATAGAGCAGCTGTGATTTCCGCTCCCTTTAGAAGTAATTCTTGTCCAAAAAAACCTGTAATAATCCCCAGGAAGATGGCTCCTAATAAAAATAATAAAGATTTCTTGTTTTGCATAGTTTTTTTTAATAAAAGTGCTAGATCGAGAATAGTAAAAAGGATTGGCTAATTTAGTAACAACAAGAAATCTTTTTCATGCTACAAAAGTATTACCTTAATGGTTTTTTGTCAAATGTCCACAAACCTTATGGCTCAAAAACAATGATTTAAGTTCTATGAAAAAAACCTAATTTAATCTATCATCTTCTTGATTTATTCATCTATGTCTAACCCTTTATTAACCATAAAAAATCTTTCATGTGGAAAAGCATTCTTTTAATTTCCAGATTTTCTTGGTCTTCTCATTCAGCTATCTCAAAAAATAATGTGACTATAAATCCCCTTAATTGCATTAAAAACCTGATACA
This sequence comes from Candidatus Rhabdochlamydia sp. W815, assembly GCF_018642185.1. Classification (NCBI taxonomy): domain Bacteria; kingdom Pseudomonadati; phylum Chlamydiota; class Chlamydiia; order Parachlamydiales; family Candidatus Rhabdochlamydiaceae; genus Candidatus Rhabdochlamydia; species Candidatus Rhabdochlamydia sp. W815. Next base: position 3,087 of record NZ_JAAVTY010000109.1, read on the forward strand.
AGAGCTTTCCTGTTCCCCAAAAGAGACTCCATCTATTTTAAAAAGAAAAGTTACAGCAGAATCTTGGTCTTCTATAATGTGGGAAAACTTACTCTATTTGTTTTTTTCATTAAGAATGAAATTTCTACCTCCTCCTACAAGCAATATTTCTCAACTTAAAAACCTACTTACTCAAGAACAAGTTGAGAAAAAAATATTTGTTGAATACGTCTCTAATGTATTTGGTAAAAGACTGATACAAACGATTCAAAAGGCTATTGACTCTTTACCTAATTTTATTAAGAAGAAGGATCTTTGGCATATATTTGGAATGATTGGACACGCTCTAACTACAAACGATTTAACAGACTTGCTAAAGAGAGTAAATAATGGAGAGATCCCCTTAAAACTTTCTCGAAGCATGTCTACCGATCTTAGTGAGTTGTCTTCTGAAGATATGGAAAAATTAGTCGGTTTTTATCGTAACCCTTTGGAACATCTGCTGCCAAATGAAAAAAAAATATTATGGGAAGAGCTTGAAAAAAGCGGTATACCGCTAAACAATAGAGTTTTAGCCAATGAACAATATGAATATCATATACGTAAATTAACCGAAAATTTAGAAAAAGAAGAACAATGTATAGAAGCGGATTTAAAACTTCTTCCTTTTGCCATTTCTGAGCAATTAGCTAGAATTGTGGCCTATGCACAACCTGATGCTATTTGTAAAAACATGGTAATTCCCATTCCTATTTTTACTGATAAGCAAGATATTGTCTATTATCAGCTTAATAATCACATTAACCAAAAAGGTTTGCACTGCTACTTGTTTACCCCATTAAAAGGTGATTTTCCGGCACAATTGGTTTTTAGGGGCACAGATGATGTAGAAAGTCTTTCTAGAGACATTTTAGATCCAAATGGGATCGGAAAAACCGTTTTTGATGAATGCAAAAACCAAATAGCTGCAATGGTAGAAGCCTATTTTAAAACAACCAAAAGCCCTGCTTTAGAAATCACAGGCCATTCCTTAGGAGGTTTAGATGCGCAACGCGCTATGATTCTTTGTTTAGAGAGGTTTAATCAAGAAAATAATAACGGGCCCTTTTCCCTTCTATCTCGTATTAATTGCTTTACATTTTGCTCTCCTAAATTAGATCTAGATACAATCAAATCATGGGAAGAGCAGATAGATATGCTTAAAAGCCATCTTTCTCCACCTCAAATTAGCCTTAACTTTTGCTACCATAAAAGTGACTTATTAACTCAAGCAGGTTTTAAAAACTTATATATTAAGGAAAACTTAAGCTTTTTACAAGAGAACTACTTACAGGTAACCTCTGACTCAGGAATTCTTGCTACAAATACACATCACAGAGAGCCGTTTTTCAAAGGCGGTAAATTTTATCCAACCCAAGATAATCGTAAGTACATCCATTATAACAGTGCAGATCTTGCTTATTTAGAAGAAAAAATGGACGCTTTACAAGAGGTCATGGGAAAAGAATCCAAGATTAATCTTTCCAAAAAAGATTTAGAAATTATTGAATTATCCAAGAATAAACTAATTGAAATGAAAAAAAACAAAAAAGAAATACAAGCTTATCAAGAAGGCTATTCATCTGATTCCTCTTGGGGAATCTTTCTTATTTACAAATTGCTCATAGCTCCTGGACAGAGGGTTTTTCATTGGATGAACCTATCTTGAATTAAATTTACTGTTTTAAAGATACTTGCCGACTTAAGAAATTCATCCAATATCCCAGTAGTCCAAACATTAATAGTCCGTTCCAATATA
>NZ_JAAVTY010000010.1:0-23631 GCF_018642185.1 Candidatus Rhabdochlamydia sp. W815
CTTGAGATACATTTCCTAGCGTTTTTGCTAATTTTAAAAGGCCTAGTTTATTTTTTATCACTTTTCTCTCTATTGCTATATTCATAAATTACCACTTTGGTTCTGCTTTTGCAACTAAGGCATGATGCCTTAGTTGCAAAAGCTGTTTTTCTTTGCTATTTACCATTAAGTGTCAATTTAATTCTTGTCTATTACACATTAATGGATAAAAATTGCTTGTGGTTGAAAGAAGAAAGAAATCTCTGTTTTCGCATTCTCTGAAGTATCAGAACCGTGAATGGCATTGCGTTCTATAGAAGAGCCAAGATCTCTTCGAATAGTTCCAAGAGCTGCTTCTTTAGGATTTGTAGCTCCCATGAGTTCACGTGTGCGATTAATAGCATTTTCACCTTCTACTACAAATGCTACAATAGGGCCTTCTGTCATAAATTGAATCAATTCTTGGAAAAAGGGTCGATGAGCATGTACTGCGTAGAAGGCTTTTGCTTGTTCTGCAGTAAGACGTTGCATTTTAATCCCTACAATTTCTAATCCAGCTTTTTCAAAATAGGAAAAAATCTCTCCAATTTTATTATCCGCAACGGCATCTGGTTTAATAATGGAAAGTGTTTGTTCATGCGACATATACAATCTCCTACAATAGGTTAAATATCATCTAATTATAGAAAATTCACCAATTAATCTCATTAATAAAATATTAATTACATAAATGTAGATAGCTATAGCTTAAAGTGCTCTCCAAAATAATTTGTTCTTGCTTCCTTGTTTTTTAATAAATCATCAACTGTTCCTGATAACAAGACTCTGCCTTCTTGAATAAGATAGCTACGATTTACAATAGAAAAAATTTCACGGGCATTATGATCTGTAATCAATATACTAATTCCTTTATTTTGAAGATGTCGAATCATCAGCTTTAAATCATGCACTGCAATGGGATCGATATTAGCAAAAGGTTCATCTAACAATAAGAAACAGGGCTGAGTAATGAGAGATCTAGTAATTTCTAAACGTCTTCTTTCTCCACCAGAAAGGGTTAAAGCTTTCTTTTTAGCTAAAGGAGTCAGATGCAACTCTTCTAGTAAATTTTTTAAACGATTTGCTCTTTCTTGAGCTTTTATAGGTAATGTTTCTAAAATACATAGCAAATTTTCTTCGACTGTAAGCTGGCGGAATATGGAAGGTTCCTGTGAGAGGTAGCCCATGCCCATCTTAGCGCGTTGATGAATAGGAAGATGACTGATTTCTTGTCCTTTAAAAAAAAATTGCCCCCTATCAGGATTAATGAGTCCTGTAATTAAATAAAAAGCTGTGGTTTTACCAGCTCCATTAGGTCCTAATAGTCCCACTACTTCGCCTACACCTACTTCTAAACTAATGTCATGGACAACAGTTTTATTTCTATAGCTTTTTCTTAAACTTTTTGCTTCAAATAAGATAGGAGGTTTTATGGAAGCAGTTTTTTTGAAGGAAATATCGGCAATGTTTATTTGTAGAGAAGGGATTAAATTATTCATGAGATGCAAATTGTGGAAAGTGTTGGTTGAATTGGGTTTGCTCTTCTTTGCTGAAGGCAAACTGTACTCTGCCAATTCCTTTAATGACTTTTTCTTGGGTCAAGCAGTCTGTGGTTATATGTACTTCAGATGCGCTAATTCTCAATTCTTGCAAAACATCCCAAAAAAGCACCTTTTTTCCAGGATGAGCAGATAAGATAATGGAATGGGTGTCCAAAGAGTAACTCATTTTATCAGCAATTGCTAGTTGAACTGGTTTGTCTGGATCTTTAGAAAATAGGCGAATATGTTCTTTTAGGACAATGGATGAGGGTTTTACATGCTGATTTATGTTGATGTAATCTAATTGAGCCCTATCTGAAAACATATTGAGGTCTTCTGTTTCGTAGTATAATTGATTTTGTATATGGCCCTCTTGATCTTGAGGGCTTTCAATCCAGGCCTGTAATTTATTTTGATCAATATAAAGCCTTCCGTGCGATTCTATACGATGATTGCGCCCTTTTAGATCTTTGCAGGTCATAACTGTATGTCCTTTTGCATCTAAGGTTTGAAAAACCATCTTGTTATTAACCATGCAATTTTTGATGGTTAACTCATCTTGCGTATGTATTATACCAAGGTCTTGTTCTTCAATTTGAGTTGAACCTTTAAATAGCAGCTTTTTTTCTAGATTATTCCAATGAAGAGAATCTGTAGAAAAATGAAGAGAACTCTTTTCCGCTTTAGGTGATAAAAAGCTTTGCAATATCCCTTTAGCACAAAATAATTGCAGATAAGAATCGATAAGGTTTATATCAATTTGTTTTGCATATACCACATCTTGTTCATGAGTTAGACAGCAGCTAGTATTCGCATCCTGTCCATATGCCGAGATACATCCTTTCCATTGATTGATTAGACCTAGCTGGTTATAGGTAGCTTTTGCAGCTGTTAAAAAAAAAGCATTCGCATAAGAAATAGCCACATTTTTCTCTGCGCAAATTGAATCGATTAGGTATTCTCTGTTCTTTTCTTCTTTTGATAATAACTTAAGTTCTAAAGTGCGTCCTTCTATGGTAAAAGGGATTAGTTTGTCCCTTTTATCGTAGATCATATCTTGGTATGTAACATTTTGTTCTTGATCAGAGCTTAAAATGCCTTGATTTTTTTGTAGGTCAAAATCCGCCCGATTAGCTGTTATTCGTCCATGCTCTTTTAGTAGAATTAAAACCTCTTGATCAAGCTCAATCTGGTTGAATGGGAAATGGGTTTTTTCCTGTCTTTTTAAGAGGGCTTTTCTGGCTTGCATTTTCCCTAAAATATGATCAATAACGACATGTCCTGAGAGAATAAGATCTTGTCCATCATAAGAGGCATTTTCAGAAGAAACCCGGCCACAATTTTGAGTATTAAGAGGTGTTGTAAGCAGAAATAAAGCGGTTAAATAAAGCATGTATTTAATCCTTAGGATATATGTGTGCTATAAATCCTTTTGCCTGAAGCTCAGGAGTTTTACCCGATGTAATCAGGGAGATATTTTCGGCATTTCCTGAAAAAATGGGCGATGTTGAAAGCATTTCTTGAGGAAGGGTGTGTGTATTTAATTTATATACCGAGATGCTAACCCCTTGAGACAGGAGTTGTTTTTCCGAAAAGTGATATTCGCCAGAGTTAGCTTCTAATAAACGCACTTGTTGCATAGCAAGTCCATTACTATAGTAGATACGCTCTTGCATCAAGTAATTAATCTGATCTAATTCTTCGATGAGTTTTAATTTCCCTTTATTGGGTTTTAAAACAAGTAAAGAGGACTTGCTTGCAATTCTATGATGTAATCTACTATTGTCATCTTGAGTTAGCCAAATATCTTTAGTAACTTTTAAACGTGTTTGATTAGCAGATAAAAAATCCGTCTTGGATTGGATTTGTCTTTCTAAAAGGTTAAGAACTTTAGATCTATCTGCAGGGCGTACTCTTAAGAAAAACCAACCCCATACAAGCGTTGTAGTTACAAGGAGCATACATCCGATAGAAGTTGCTTGCTTTAACATGGTTCACACTTTTGCACAATTTGATAAATTTGAGAAACCGTGGCAAGAAGCTTAGGAAGCATATCAAAAGCCAAAACGGATTCTTTATCGCTTTTAGCTTCTATGGGATTAGGGTGCGCTTCAATAAATAAGCAATTAGCACCTGCTGCAATAGCAGCTTGTGCAAGAGGAGGGATAAACTGACGTTGTCCGCCAGAAGCATTTCCCAGTCCTCCTGGAAGCTGTACAGAATGGGAAGCATCGTAACAAGCAGGATAACCCATCTCTTGCATAATGGGAATAGCTCGCATATCACTTACAAGATTATTATATCCAAAACTCGTTCCTCGATCGGTTAGAATAATCTGATCGTTGCCAGAAATGAGAATTTTATTAATCACATTTTGCATGTCCCAAGGAGACATGAACTGTCCTTTTTTGATATTCAAAATAGCTCCTGTTTGAGCAGCAGCTACAATCAAGTCGGTTTGACGGCAAAGAAAAGCGGGAATTTGAATAATTTCAACAACTTTAGCAGCTTCAACAGCTTCTTCAGAAGAATGAATATCTGTTAAAACAGGAAGATCGAATGTTTGTTGGATTTTTGCTAAAATCTCTAAACCTTTTTGTATTCCAGGCCCTCGAAAAGAACTATGGGCAGAGCGGTTTGCTTTGTCGTAGCTTGATTTGAAAATGAAATTAAGCTCAGGAAAACCTTTAAATATATTCATTAAGTACTCAGCACAAAAAAGAGCGTGGTCTTCAGACTCTATTACACAGGGACCACAAATGATTGTTAAAGGTTGGTTTTTGCCAATGCAAAATTTTTTAATCTTAATTGTTTTCATACTTGACAAGTATGCAACTATTGGAAGTTTTGTTCAATGTGGAAGCATCTTTTTGCATTAGATGATCTAGAGTAATAGACCAAAAATCTCCTTCAGCATAAATCTCAATTAGTTGCTTAAAGGTCTCTTTATATTTTTTTGCAAGTAACTTTGTTTCTATATCAATGTCTTTCATAATCATAAAACAAGGGGGATTAAGAGGAGAAAGGGAGCTGGTTTGTATATCAAAAAAACCCTGTTGCTCTTCAAAATAACGATACTCTTCTTCTGATGAGGAGAATCCTCTTGAAGGTTTTGGATAGAAAGGAGGAGTGATTAGCGAGTTTTGACAGTTACAGCTAAATACTTGTCCCAATTCCCATCTTCTTTTAAAAGCTAAAGAGTTTTTTTCCCCATATCCTAAAATAATTCCATAAAGAGCCCGATTACCTTTGAGGATGTCCCATAAACTTCTTTGGTTGAGAATCACTTCATCTAATAATTCTTTTGGGTCTATTTTTTTCTCAAGCAATTTGCAGAATAAATCTAGATACTTAGTAACTGTTTGTAAGAAACTAAATTTATTTATGATAATTACCTGAAAAGTAGAGGAATTTTTTGTACGGTCTACTTGTTTAAGCAGGATATAATTTCCTTGCAGGTGACAAAGGACATTTTTTTCTAATAGAGACCAAGCCTCAACAATGGGAAAGAAGGAATTTTTTTTGCTAAAAAAAATAGTGTTAAAGGAGGGATTGAGAAAATATTCTGCTAAAGATACAGGTTTATTTCCGAATAAAGTATAACCAAAACCCTGTTCAAATATCATACTTTGCAACAGGGCCTCCATTAAGAAATTTTCTTTTTTTAAAACGGGTAATTTTTTTTGAAAAAAACAAAAAGCCAATCCAGCTAGAGAAAACCAGAGCAGCAGGGCCTTTATTTGTAATGGATAAAGAGATTTCTTCATAAGATTTTTTATTGCCCCAGCATTTATGGAAATGCTGGGATTTTTGGATTTTAATGAATAATAGTTGCTCCACAGTCTTTACAAGTTTTTCTGTAACGTGGATTAATGCAACTACAATTAGAACACTCATAGCCAGCTAAGAGTTCGCGATAGGTATTTTGAGCACATAAAATTTCTTCTTTGGTAGCTTGATCTAAATCGTCTTGATTATCTTGTGTGCATACAACTTCTGGCTCTGTGCTTTGATCTTCGTCTTGATTATCTTGTGTGCATACAACTTCTGGTGTGCATACAACTTCTGGCTCTGTGCTTTGATCTTCGTCTTGATCCAAAACATATACACCTTTTTCATCTGAATAGACAGCGGTTACTGGCTTTAAAGTGCCGTTTTCTAATTGTAAATAGATAATTCCGTTTTCAAAAGTAATATCTTCTGAATCAACGTAAGTTTTTTCAGAAGGGTTTTCAAAAGCGTTTAAACCAGCAATAGATAAAACAATACTTAAACCAAATAATTTTACTAAATTTTTCATGTCATTTTTCTCCTATGTAAAAGATAGATCAAAATCTTTAGGTGTTACCAAAAATAATTACAAGAAATCTCTTGTAGTCTTTTGGCTACTCTGGCAATTATTAGTTTTAAAATATTTTATAAGCAAACTAAATCTAAAAATACTACTTTTTTTGGTAGGATTTAAAGCTATTTCCAAGAAAGAGCTAATGTTTTTTGATCTATTAGATAGGCTTCCTACCCTGCATAAGGGGATATAGGTTTTTATTACAACAAATAATAACCTATTGAGATTTTACATTTATGTTGCCTACATTCCCACCAGGGCCAACGCATGAAGTTTTGCTTGATAATTGAGAGATAAAAAATGATTCTGGCTCCTTTTTCATTAAGAGCCTGTTTAAAATCTTCTCATTAAGGTATAATGAGAAGATTTTAAACAGGCTCTTAGCTAATTCCAAAAATATACGCTAGGGGGTAGGAATGTAGGAGTCAGCAAAGTATTCGTGTTCTTGCTGTCTAAAAATTTGCTTTTTAAGTTTCTTGAAGGAAAATTTGTCAAAATTTTAAATTAAACCAGAATAGAGACCTGGTTTTTTATCGATTAAAAATGCAGCTGCAGCAAGGGCTCCTTGTGCAAATACGTCGCGAGAGTGTGCTTGATGGATCAATTTTATTTGTTCATTACCATATTCAAAGATGACTTGATGCTCTCCGATCACTTCACCGCTGCGTATAGCATGAATGCGAACTTGAGAGGAGTTGCTTTTTGTTGTTGCATCTTCTGCAATCTCTTTGCCTGTAGCTTTAGCAAGAGCAATAGCGGTGCCACTAGGCAAATCTTTTTTATGCATATGATGGGTTTCCACAATATCAATGCAGCAATTTTTGCTAAATCTAGACGTTTTTATACATTCAACTAGCTGTAATAAAAGAGAAATACCCGGGCTAAAATTAGGAGTATAGAATATGGGAATATATTGGGCTGTATCTTCGATTTTTTTTTGTGTTTCTATGCTATGTCCAGTTGTTCCTATGACAAGAGGTTTAGAAAATTGCTTTGCATATTTTAAATGATGAAGAATCGTGTATTTAGAAGAGACATCAATAGCGATATCTGAGGCGTGAATAGCTAGTTTAGCAGAGCTTGTCATGTTAATATCCACATTTGTTATTTTTTGTGGAGTAGGTCTTTTTAAGTACTTTCTTGATGTTCCCATAACTACTTTGTAGTTAGGCTGATTGGCTGCTAAAGCAAGAATGCTTTTTCCCATCTTTCCCGTTGCGCCGAGTAATGATAACCCAATAAGCATAATGTTCCCTGTCTTTTACGGAGATTTTTTTTCACAAGAAGTATATTGCTTTTGCTATTTTTGGGATCTAATTAGTTTATATGAAAAAAAATAAACCAAAAGCCTTCTGATTTCTTTGAAATTCTCTATTCTAAAAACAGCTGTATTTATATACTATTTAAGCTTTAAAACCGTGCTTTATGACAAAAAAAATCAAACAATTATTATATTTTCTGTGGTGCAGTGGCTTAGTTGGATGTTTAGTCAGCAACTCTTGTTTATCTTCTGAAGAACAGAAAGAAGAAATGCTGTTGAAAACCGAAGGACATCACTCGATTAATTTCAATGATATTCCTATTATTGAGTTTATTCGTTTTGTTAGTAAAATTTCCGGAGAAAATTTTATTTTCAGTAATAATGATTTAGGATTTGCTATTTCTCTTTGTATGGGGAAAGCGATGTCTTCTAAGCAAGTATTACAAGCATTGATCGAATTATTGCACTTTCATGGCTTATTTGTAAAAAAAGAATCTGATTATCATGTCATTAAACGGTATGATGAGCAAAAAGATGGTCATCATAAAGTGTCTTTAGATGCTTCAGATTTAACAGCATTTAATTCTATTCCTCAGATACCAGGTTTAAAAGAAGGGTATGATTTTTTTGTGTATAAAGTGCAGTATCACTCTGGAATGGAACTGGAACAATCATTAAAGAAGATTGCTGTAGATATGCGCAATCAATCAAATGCTCCCATTAAATTAGTGAATGCTATTCAATCTCTACAATGGGTCAAAGCGACAAATTCTCTACTCTGTTCTGGTGATCCTGAAACGCTTTATAGTTTACGTAAATTAATTGATAGTTTAGATACTCCTCTGCGTCAAGTATTTATTGAGGTTTTGGTTATTGAAACAGACACAAAGAAAGGTATGGATTTTGGCCTGCAATGGTCAACAGGGGCTCAATACCAAAATAGGTTGGGAGTAGGGGTAGGCAACTTTTCTCCTGCGCATTTAACAGCAGGATCTTTTGCCAATACTGTCCAAAGCATTAGTCCTACTAATCCTCCAACTGGCTTATCGCAACTTCCTCTAGTTCCCGGGTTTAATCTAGGGGTTATTGGCGATATCATTATGCACAAAGGTAAATCCTTTCTCTCTTTAGGCACTTTGGTATCTGCTTTACAATCAGATGGCAGTAGCACAATTGTGCTTAATCAGAAGATCATTACGCAAGATAACAAAAACTCTACTATTTTTGTGGGAGATAACATTCCCTTTACAGGGTCCGTGGTGCAGACAGTTGGTCAAAGTCAGCAATTAACGGCAAATGTGGAATATCGAGATATAGGAGTGAGTCTAAGTATCACTCCTCGTTTAGGTGAGGATGAAATTATTTCATTAGAAATCCATCAGGAAATTACAGAAAGCTTAGATCAGAACGTTATGCATACGCAAAATACTGCAAATGGAATTAGAACGACAAAAACGAATATGTCAACACATGCTCATGTACCAGACCAACATTTTTTAATAGTGAGTGGGATGATTCGCAATGCAAAATCACAACATAAAACAGGAGTACCTTGTTTAGGTGGGCTTCCCGTAGTTGGAGCTATGTTTAGTAGAACGCTTAAATCAGATGAAAAGCGCAACATTGTCATTTTTGTACGTCCTTATATCATTCGTTCTTTTGAAGAGTACTGTAAATTGACAGAAAAACAGGAAAAAATTTTTGAAAATCAGGCAATAAGCCAAGATTTTATAGAAGGGATAGAGTTAGTTAATCCTATAGAAGGTGAGTAAATCTTAAAGCTCTTGTAATTTAAACGTAAGCCTGATAGGTTATCTCATTCCCTTTGTAGATTATTCTTTCTATAGAAAAACTTAAGGTTTTAATATTGCATCTTGTCAAATCTTTTAAAATCAACTAAGATAGAGATCTTTACAACAAACTTTGGGTTGATAGCTCAGCGGATAGAGCACCCGCCTTCTAAGCGGGTGGTCGCAGGTTCGAATCCTGCTCAGCCCATTTGATTTTTACTGGTTAATATCAATATATGAAAAAAAAATCCGACTCCAAAAGTCTGATTCGCTCAAAATCTAAAAAATCAGAACAGCAATATCTGGGAGATTTTGCAAATTCTCCTAAGAAGTTTGATCAATTAGGTACTATCTTAAGAAAATTTCGTTCGGCTGAATTCCAAAAACTCAATGATCGCAAAAAAAGCGAACGGATTAATTCAACTCTTTATGAGCTTATCCATAAAGAAGAAACTCCCTGTTTTTTATTACCCGCTGTATTGGATTATATTGAAGCAATTAACGCTTTGACCCTTTTGGATAATTATGCCTTTTTTCATTTTGAACTATGGTTAAACCAATTTTCTGGGATTAGCATTCATGAAAACTATGGTTTGCGTGCAAAAATTGCAGGTAAATGGATCCCGCGAGAAGAATATCAGTCTTTTTTTCCTATTGGAATGAATAGGGTATATGAAGGCTCGCACTTTGTAACAGCACATGGCTCGCCTGATCTAGATACAGCAATTGCTTCTTTCTGGGGGTGGGTAGATGCATTTGCAGCAAGGGTAGGAAATGGGTTACATATATGGAATGTTCCAGGAGGACCTCCTAGCTTTCAAGTTGAGATTGATGTCTTATTTGATCAAATGCTTGGTAAGAAGGCTTTTGTTCATTTAGCTAAACATCGAACCACTCTTGCGTTATCAGGAATTGATCTGGTTACTCAAAACTCTTTAACAAGACAATTAACAACAGAGTCCATTTCTCTATTTGATCATGAACATCGCCCTCATGCGATTGTACTTGTCGATGAACAGGGGTATTATTTAGGAGATTGGCGCCATTATGATGTAGAGGGGGTAAGACAGGTCATTATTTTGCTAAATAATTGCCTGCGCTGGTTCGAAAATGATCTACATGTGAAATTGGTTTCTCTTTTTGCTAAAAAAGATCTTTCTTTAAAAGATTTACCAAAGTTCATTAATGCCGTCTTAATGACAAAAATAGAAGATTGTCAGACTGCTCGAGAGTTTACAGAAGGGCAAAAAAAGCACGCACGTGCTTATCTTCACAAAGTGCTTGGTGTAAAAAAAGGCTTAAGTTGCACTTTTCAAGAATTTGCAGAAGCTATGAAGACGCATGATTTATTAGAATTTGCTCAATTCTTAGAATTAATTGCTTCTTTAAACAAATCCTCTCTTTTTGATGCTTCTGGGTTTTTAATCGAAAATCGTCCTAGAATCTTTTTAGCTTTGGAAAAGATGATTAAGAGCCTAGATCGTTCTATTCAAAGCATTCGTGCATTTATGGAAAGACTAGATGTTGCTCTAAATATTAAAATCCATGTGTTTGGGTATGTTCCTCAACACGTGAATTATCGAGCAGAAGTAGAAGAGATTCGTAGTAAAATGAATAATTATCCCTATTTGACAGTAACAATGGCTGATTCGAATGGCAAGGTGATTCCTCTAGGAGTGATTTATGCCAGTGATTTGCATAAAAATATTCTTGGTACGGTTTCTCTACGGGATTTTTGCAATCGAGAAGAAACAAAGATTCCAGCCTACTTTGAAGTGATTAGTGTAATAGATCATCATAAGAGCAATCTACAAACCCTATCTGCGCCTTTAGCAGTCATTGCAGATGCACAATCTTGTAATGTGTTATGCGCAGAGCTGAGCTTTGCTATCAATGACAAATATGGTACTGGGGGTATAAATCTACAACAAATCAAAAGCCAAATAAAAGAGAAGTCATCTTCTTTGTATTCTGCTAGCGATCGAAGGATTTTGCAACGGTTATTGCAAAAGGAAAACGCTTGTGAGCAAAAAAATACATACTTTATTGATTCTACACGAGAAATTATAGAGTACTTCCATTTTTTATATGCTATTTTTGAAGATACTGACTTATTAACCAAAGTTTCTCGAAGAGATATTGAATGTGTCGCATCCCTAATTAATCGTCTAAAATCGCTTATTTTAAAAGAAGAGGTAGAAGTCATCATCTTTGATGATATTTATACAGAAGAGAATTTTGTTTCTTTAGCAACAAAGAGAATTTTACAGAATCGCGATGTCTATTCCATCTATTATAAAATCTATAAAGCTAAAGAAGAAAACGTAGAGAAAAATGTCAGACTTTGTATTAAAGGCAAACCATCTTCTATATTTGTTGATACAAAAGAACAAAATGGTTGTGCTCGAGTAGGACAGACAAAAATATTTACTCGTAATTACCCTTCTTTTTCTAAACACGTCGCTACTTTGCAAGAACAGTGGTATAAAATGCTATTTGATTATTGGTCTGATCATCCAGAAGTAGATTTACATTTGCAAATGATTAGTACGATTGCAGGAGCAGATAATCTGTTTTCAGGAAAGGAAACTAAGGATAGTCATTTAGATGAATTATGGATTTGGATCCCTTTTACCGAGCAATCGATTGAGCATTTAAAAAGCTTTTTAAATGCTTTTCGTTCTTGTCCAGCTCTTATAAAATGGGATCTTGCTGTTTGCTTTTATGGAGATACAGCTAAAGCATATGAACAAATTTTTGCTGAAAGCTTTTTTTTAATTACTAAAAAAGAGATAAATAATAAAGGATCTTTGCCTATTGCGGTTCTGAAATTTCCTGCAGGCTCAATCAATTCTAGAAAGGCTATGGTTTCCCCTTGCCTTCCTAGACTGATTGAATGATCTAGCCCAAATGCTTTATTTATCTTCTTCTTCAATGATTTCAAGGGTAATACGAATTTGATTGCGACTGGCTACAGATTTAAGCAGATCCCGAATCGCATTAATCGTTTTACCTTTTTTGCCAATAATTTTTCCGATATCTGATTTTGCTACAGCTATCTCTATAATCAAGGAGCTTTGGCCCATAATTTCATTAATTTGAACTTCTTGGGGGAGATCAACAAGGTTCTTGACGATGTATTCAACAAACTCTTTCATGGTTCGATCCTCATATGAAACGCAGAAAATAAGTAAGAGAAGAAAAAAGGAAACTTACTTTACATTTCATGATAACGAAAAGAGAGAATTCTAAGCTAGATAGATTTTTTTTCTCTTTGAGGATCAACTAGTTCAATAACTTTTCTTAAGTCTTCTGGAATAGAAGCTGTTAGCGAGAGAATTTGCTGAGTAATAGGGTGAAAAAAATTTATAAAATAGGCATGTAAAAGTTGTCTTTTAGTAGAAAATTTTTTATTAATAGCAGCATTTCCATAAGTTTCATCACCTAAAATAGGGGTGCCTATGTGTTTTAAGTGTACCCTTAATTGGTGTGTGCGACCGGTTAGAAGCTTTAGCTTAACCAAAGAAAGAGAACCATTTTGAGCTAAAACCCGGCAGATGGTTTTAGATGCTCTTCCTTGCATGCACACGGTCATCTCTTTACGACGAGAGGGATGACGTGCAATAGGCGCATCGATGAGTCCCTCTGTTGGCGTACCTATACAAATGGCTAGGTATATCTTTTCTATTTTTCGTTTTGCAAATAGATCTGTTAAACCTGTATGTGCTATACGTGTTTTTGCAGCAATTAGGAGCCCAGAAGTATCTTTATCCAATCGATGAACAATGCCAGGTCTTAAGGGATCATCAGAGTCTATCTGCTTACAATGAAACAAAAGAGCATTGACAAAGGTCCCTCTGTAATGACCAGGGGCAGGATAGACAACCATTCCAACGGGTTTATTGATGACAATCAGATGTTCATCTTCATAAAGAATCTCTAAATCAATAGGTTCAGGAGTTAAATCGATTTCAGGGGTAACTTGAAAAGATACTTCAATTATATCTCCTGGTTGTAATTTCTCTCTTTTCTTGACAGATTTTCCATTAATAAGGACATAACCCTGTTTAATTAAAAACTGAAAATAGCTACGCGAATATTTAGGAAATCTTTGGCGCAGCAAGGAATCCAGTCGCAAATGAGATTCTGCTATTGAAGATGTGAAATAAATTTTATCTATGAGCATGGGCAGAGTATAGCAGAAAAAGGAGTTTTATTCCTCGCCTTTAATTACTCGTTTCAGACGTTCATTAGCCTTGGATATTCTAGCCCTTTCATTAGCAACTAGCGCATTAAAAAACTTTAGTAAACCGCCAATAAATATTTTAGCCTCCTCCTTAGTAGCAATATTTTCTCCTTGCGAGAGAAATTTTTGCCAAAGAGCTGTGACGTCTTGCTGATGACTAGAATTAGCTTCTTTTGGTTTAATCGGGTGCTGTCCAGATGGAGGTATAGGAGGGAGTTGTTCTGTCATAAATGCTCGCTTTTTCTTTTAGGATAAGAAATTCTAAATATTTACTCAAACTAAAATAAATAGTAAAAACACTACTAATGATTTCTAATTTAAAAAAATCTTATTCTTGATTTTAAACAATTTTTAATTTAAAGTAATCTATTTAAAAGTTATTAAAGAGCGTTTTTATGACGGTAAGATTAAATATTAATTCAAACTTAAATAATAATTGTATTGAAAATTCTTTAAATACAAAAACAGATTCTTCTTCTTTAATAGAAGAGCTTATTGCACGTGTGGACGCTCATCAGGATAGAGAGGGTCTTAAAAACATCAGCAAAAAACTCTTTGCACATATTCATTTAGATCATGCTATTAAAGGAACCTTATTGGAAGGGGGAAGCCTCGCTGAGAATGCCAAATACCTTAGAAGTTGTTTAGATGTGCTCGATATTCCTAACTATACAAAAGAGCTGATATGTAGAGCTCTTGATTCTCTAGTATCCTGCATATCAGCTAAAGAAACAGAAAGGAAAGTTAGAGAGTTGCCCCCTGGAGAATCTTTATTAGTAGATGGAGGGTACCAAGATTTATCAGGAGGACATGCGGTATTATATGAATTCTATAAAAAGACAGATAATACCTACGATATTTATCTGTACAATACAGGGGAAGGGATCCAATATCATCCTCGAGTTCAAAGAAACGGAATATCTTTTTACCAGGCAGCGATAAAATTTGAAGGTGTTCTTCCAGAAGAGCTAGATCTTTCTCCCCAAAACTCTAGGCAAGATTCTTCTTTTTTTCAATATCTTGCAAAACTACAAAATCTTGATGATTTAGAAGAAAAAAATATCACATCGTTGTATGAAAAAGGATTTGGCCACCTTGTCCACAAACTTGTTCTTGCAAAAGAGGACTTTTCACCCTTTATCAAAGGGCAGTACTCAGGAACATGTTCCTGGAGGGTACTACAGGCATTTGTTTTGCAAACCTTTTGTGACTCTATTCTTTATAAGAAATATATTTTTGAGCTTAAGTTATTGACTCTTGCTCTTTTTTTAAAAAAATGTGAAGAGAGGCCTGATTTAGAGAGCTGTATCCTTATAAAGGAAGCAACAACTAATTTGCTGCGAGCGGCAGCAAAACTCTATGACGAGCATTCTCAAGAAAAAACTGCTGGTGTTTGTAACGCTTTAAAAGAGGTTTTAGATCGGTTAGAGCATTTAGCAAATAGCAAAGCCTTTAAGCCAAAACAAGAATATAAGAACGAAAGGCTTTACGAATATAAGCTTTATTCTTTTGTTGCCATGCGTCCTAGTGCTAAAGCACTACTATCTTCAATAAACAGTGAGTCCCCTAAGCTTTTTTCTTCTATTGAGCCGAGTGGTTTTTTACCAAATAGCACAATTGTACTTAATCATATACCTCTTTTACTAGATAGAGATTCCAAAATTTTTCAAATTGAAAACTTTGTAAGAGCTTTACCAATTCCTAACCCAGACCCTAAAAACGATATCTGGCAAAATCTTCCTCAAGAAGATTTATACAATAGCCTTTCTTCCATCCAAACATTAATAGAGCTTTATGGAGATCTCTGTTTGAGTAACCCTCCTTGTTTCCCAAATCAGCAGAATACAGCACTTAGCTTATTTGCTATTGCGTACTGCTTAGCTTTAAGGATAGACCAACAGCAATTAGCAAAGCTGGCAGACTATGGAATTTGGAATGCGTTTTTTGGTCAGGAGCAGAGATTCTTTTTCGATCAGAATTTTTTTATCTGTTTTGAGCCCAGAGAACAGCAAAGAAGACAAGAAATTGTTACCTACTTTGCAGCTACTAATAAAGTTAAACAGCAATTGTTTGATTTTTTAAAAGTCCACGACTCCTGTATAAAAGGTGATTTGCCAGAAACTGAGCTTTTCAAACAACTCATTCAACAAAACCCTGATTTG
The DNA here is from genome assembly GCF_018642185.1 of Candidatus Rhabdochlamydia sp. W815. Taxonomy (NCBI): domain Bacteria; kingdom Pseudomonadati; phylum Chlamydiota; class Chlamydiia; order Parachlamydiales; family Candidatus Rhabdochlamydiaceae; genus Candidatus Rhabdochlamydia; species Candidatus Rhabdochlamydia sp. W815. The sequence continues at coordinate 15,364 of NZ_JAAVTY010000010.1, forward strand.
CAAGACCAGCTTAGAGAAAGAGCTATTACCCTGCAAGCAAAATATCGGAAAATTTCTTTAAAATTAGCAGAAGAGTCTGTTTTGCTTACAGATAATGCGTGGTTAGCAGAGTGTAATGAGACACAACACGTAGCTTTTTTACGAAATATTTCCTACATAGCCCAGCAGTTTTCTTGTAGAGGTGTGATCTGTAAGGGTAAGATAAGCACAGTAAAATTTAAGAGCTATCAATGCGAGATCAGTTTAAAAATTACTGGTTCAATAAAATGTTGTTTCCCTTGTTGGCAGGCGAAAGGGATAGATGATTGGAAATCAGACCCTACTATTTACTTTCATCTGCTAACTTCTAAAGATCAAATACAAAATTTGGTGAAAGAGCTCGACATTTTTTCTCAGCACGCAGAGTCTGAGCTTCGACTGCAAAAAGAACACCCGTACTATCGAAAACAGCTAGAAACTACTAAATGTGAACCTTCTTTACAACCTCAGAAATTGCTCTACTATTTTCAAGAGCACATAGAAGAGCTGACTGATTTAAATAAACAAGTTCTATTTGACATACTTTTTTTTAAGCAAGTAGGTGATGAAGTCCCTCTTTTTCAAGAAGTGCAAACCAAGTCCCTTTTTATAGAGCAGTGTACCCAGTTTATTGTAAAAGGGCTCAAGCAATTTTCTAAAGAGAGCTCGGAAGAACCAGATCATTTTTTTGCCTACCTATTCTTTGTGCGGTTGCTCTACCGGATGAACCAAGTTTGCCAAGAACTTCAGTTACCTATAATAAAGTTGCCATCTAGCCAAGATCAAGTAAATGGTTGGTTAGAAAGCGTAAAGCTCAGCGTAGAGGACAGAGCTTGTTTACACTTACATCGCATGATGCAATATGCGTATCTTCCCAATGCTTCTATGCAGCAGCTAGAGGAAATTATTCCCAGTTGGTTTTTCTATAACCGTTCTCATGTACTAGAAAGACGGTTACCTTATTTTGAAAACCAAGCCAACATATTTATTCGTCGAATAGTTCATTGCATTGAAAAATTGAAACCAGAACAAATAAAGCAAATTATGAGTAAGGTTCTTCAGACTCTCGAGATAGCAAATATTTCAGAAGATACCGATTTGCAATCTTTTGGAAAATTTCCTGTGTACACGATTGAGTGTCTAGAAGGGAAGACTTGGACACTCAACCTATTAACAACGCAAATTGCAAATGGAAGTAGCCTTATAGAAAGTGCTTCGACAAAAGAATTGCTTAGCAAACAAAAATATCAAGATTTATTTGGGGACAAGGCTTTTACTATCCACAAGTTAGAAGGCTATTACCATTTTTCATGTCCAGAAAAGGGAGGGATACGTATCCAGATATTTGAAGATAAGAATGACGAAACAAGTTGGGTGTCTACTTCAACAAGTGATTGTAGTATCGAACGCAATATCGATGGAAATTGGTATCAGTACATTCCTAAAACGGATCTTATTAAGACAAAGCTCCCCCGTGTTCTTGTTCGAGATCATTTGCACTGGCACTCGGCAGAACGCAGTGAAATGCTGATTTTTAATGCAGATAACCAACTCACCGCCAAAGTATCTACAGAAAATGCAAGCAGTGAAGGGTCTGCATCCGGCAAATTTGTTTTACTACAAATAGAGAGCATGCAACAAGAGCGCATCTTATGCCCAGAGGACCCCTTAGAAGGCTGCTTGGTGTCTCTAAGTAAAATAGAATCAAGAGACGAGTGTCTTATATTTCGGGATGAGAATGAAAAGTACACTCGTGTTCATGTGCCAAGGCTTCGTTCCCTACAAAAAAAAGAGCTGTGTTTTACATTTGATAAGTCAGGACAAAAGGCTCACTTAGAGGGAGAAAAAGGGTTTACCATTGCACAGCACATTCCAAAACTAGTGGGGTGTATAGAAAATTATCTTATTTTAGAAGATACAAAACGCGATAAACAGAAAGTGTTAATCCCAGTTCAACAAATTGAACAAAGTAAGAAGTTTTTTTCGGAAAAAATCTGTTTAGATCTGCTTAAAGAGGAAAAAAACATCATTTATCTGGAGTTTGAACTAAATGAGAGGCATATTTCTGCTATAAATGTAGAAGGCACATTGCTTTTGACCTACTTATACTTAGCGCAAAAAGAGTATGTGAAAGCAGTGCAATATTTACATCAAATAAGACGAGCAGATCTTTTATCCGAGATATCCTCTGCTATCTTATACAACTGTCTTCTTATTGCAGATGGGCACCCTTCTGCCTGTGCAATATATTTCAAAGCGTTATTTTTATTGCGATCGACAGACAAAGAGAAAACCATCAAAGAAGATCTATTTCTTTATAAAAAACTTATAGAAAATTTTCACTCTTACAAGCAAAGAGTATCTAATGTCGACAGTACTGTTAAGCTTTCTGATGAAGAAAAAGCCTATTGTTTTAATTTCTTTACTGATCAATGTCCTATTGGTAGTTTGCTACAAACTTGGAAAGCAGGGTTTTTTGTCCATCCAGATCTTCCCCTTACAGAGTGGAAAGAAAAAGCATTGTTATCTGATACAAATTTTTTAAATTGGTCAATCGCCTGTTTTTTTGAATGGTTATGCAATTATAGAACGCAGTGTGCAGATCTTTATAAAAAATTTTACCAATTAGCACGTGCTAACAAGTGTAGAAAAGAGAAATTGCGTATCTCTACCCGCTTACATTTTACATCTATTGATCTTAGCAATCAAAAAGACCAATTCTATCAAATTATGCACTTTGCTTTAAAGTACCCAGAATTAGCTCCTGATTTAGATTCTTTAGAACTACAGCAATTACTAAAAAATTATATAAAGAAGTATGAGAAAGAACAGTGTAATCCAAAACCTGCTTTTCAAACGTCAGCAGAAGAGTCTGTTTTTAAATACAAACATCTAAAACCTCTTCAGCTCTTCTTATCTTCTTCTCAGATAAAAATAGAAGAGTCGCTTGTTCTGTCTAATATAGAACTAAAAGATCGTTGTCTTAATCTTTCCCATCTAGCTGCTAGGTACTTTGACCAGCTCAATACAACCCAATACATTGGGGGCCATTCTTTAGAGGTAGTATTGGGAAAGGAAAAAGAGCAATACAAACAAGCTATTGAGCAGCAGTACAAAGATTTTCGCGCAGATCTAGAAGCAGGGGCTTTACTTAATCAAGGTATTAAAGAATTTAGATTAAAGAAGTCAGAAATAGAAAATCTGTTTACCGCATTGCAGGAATTTCGGCATCCAGACCTGTTGCGATCGCAGGAACAAAGCATCTTAGAGTTAGCAAACACAAAACCTAAGGAAACTGTTTTATACAACACTCTTTTGGAAACAAGTCGGTTTAAGGCCCCAGTGCATTTAAAACAACTTATTTGTGCTTTTTTACGCGGAGATGCTAACGAATACTCAGTATTAAATCCTTATTTGAGTGTACAAGAAATACAAAAGCTCGATTGTTTACTGCAAAGGTTTATGCTAGAGAGCACAAAACAGTGCCAAGTAGAAAGAGCGCTTATATTGCTCGAGAATTTGCAAAAGACGGAAGAGTCTGCGTCTATTGAACAGGAGCTGTATACTGTTCTAACAGAAGAGATGTCTTATGATCCTGGGCAGAGCCGTGTATTATTAGTCTATGAGTATCAAGCTAAAATTCGAGTGCGTCAAAATCAAGCGAAGCTCATTTTTGAGATGACAGCAATTTCTGAAACAGGTGAATGTAAAAACCTTATCACGCAATTAATTATGGGAGGAGGGAAAACAAGTGTATTAGCTTCTATTTTACTCGTTATTCTCGCTAAACCTAATAGATTAGCGGTTTTTGTTCCTCCTGCTACTCAATTTGACACTTTGCGCAACAATTTAAAAACAACGCAGCATACATACTTTTTTCAGGAACTTATTCCAATTGATGCTACTCGCTCTGACTTTTGCTCATCGAAATTACAAGAGGTGTATCAAAACCTTGTAGAAGTGCAAAAGAAAAGGTGGGCAGTGTTGATCAAAAAGGAAACCATTCAATCTTTTGCTCTGGAGTTGCAAAGCTCCTTATACAAAGCACAAGACTTAGAAAAAATACATATCTTGCGCGATATCGTAAAAATTTTTCGCAGTTCTGGCCATGCAATATTCGACGAGTGCGACTTGCAGCTTAACCCCATGCAAGAGGTGAATTTTACATTGGGAGAAAAAAAGCAGATTGACCCTATGTATATTGAATGTGCAGTAAAGATATTCGAGCTGCTGGTAAGCCAGCATAAGATAGTGAATCAAAGCCAGACCATCGCTGATTTTGTCGGTTTATTGCAGAATGCGCAGTCTTTTATGAAAACAGAAGATTACTACGAACAAGTACTGCCTGTAATTGCAGAAGAATTGTTTACGTCTTGCAAGAGTCTTTTACTTTTATCAGAAGAGAATCGTCTAAGCTTTCTACATTATGTACAAGGAAAAATAAACAGTTCAAATCAGACTACAGAGGAGAGCCGCTTTTTAACATTGCTTAGGGAATATGCATCTTCTGCAGAGAGTGTGGAAAGAGACGCCGCAGCTTTAATAGCTTGGATCAAGGCACAATGTACCGAAATTCTCCCTTTGACGTTAACTAAAGATACCAACCGTCATTACGGACGCTCAAATACACAAGATTTAGGTAAAGTGGTTCCCTATAAAGGGGTTAATTCACCTTCAACCACACAATTTGGCAATCCTTGGGAAGCTTTAGCGTATCAGTTTCAAACAGCGCTATCACAGAAACTGAGCGTAGATTTAGTAAGGCCATATGCAGAAAAAGCATATCAAGGGGCCCAAGCTAATGAATTGTACACTGGAACACCGTTTGAACAGACTCAAGAAGCAATAAAATTTTTTACAATTGCTGCGGTTTCTCTTACGGATATAAAGGATAAAAATCGTTTAGATAGGGCTGTAGAAAATATTAATAGCAATCCTAATAAGATTTTACAAGTAGAAGCTGAGCTGGTAGCTTCTTTGATTAGCTACCATTCTTCTTATCTCAATAGCAATGCTTCTCATCTTGTTGCACAGTTTGCTTCGGTTACAGGGTTTTCTGGTACCCCTTGGAATAGTTCGTGTTATCCTAAAGATCTTGCTGAAAATATTTTATTAGATGCAGGAACAGAGGGAAGAATTGTAGATGTAGCGTACCAGAAAGCAGAAAAAAATCCACAGGTAATCCATGTCATTCAAAACACAGAAGTTCAAAAGATACTAAAGGTTTGCCTGGAAAATAACCCTCGCAAAGATCAAGTCACTGCCTTCATTGATGTAGCTGGACTATTCAAAGATTACGATAATTTGTATACAGCTAAGCAAATCTTAAAATATTTTGAAGAAGGTTCTCGGATTGAATGTGTTCTCTTTTTTGGCCGACCTTCTGCTCAGGCAGGGTCTTCTAATACACTAATGGCGCTTAAAAGGGGAAATCTTGTTCCTATTGTGATTGGAAGTACGCGTGTTGAGGATTTAAAAAAACAGAACATTGATCCAAGATCTACTTTTATTTACTACGATGAATGCCACTGTGAAGCCACGGATCTGCCTCAAATACAAAATGCGGTAAACCTGCTTTCTAGCGATGCTTCAATTATCTTAAGAGACTTGTTACAAGGAATGTTACGTGCGCGTGGGTTCCTTAAAGGTCAAGATATTGAATACGTAATTCATGAAAATACAATTAAACAACTAAACGTTCAAGATAAACCTACTTTTGAAAATGCTATTCTTAATCCTTCGCTTATCAATCAAGCAGAAAGGAAAGCTAAGGAAACCTATCGTACTTTTCTGCATGAGATTGATCATGTGTTATGTAAAAGTGCTTGGGATCAAATACTTGATACTAGCGATCCCGATGAGATGATTGCATATTTTAAAAAGTATCAGATGCTTTTCTTGCACAATTCTGAGATAGATCCTTTTAAACAATACGGGAATCTATTGCAAAAAGAAGTTACTCAGCAAGCTCTTGAAAACTACAAACAACAACGTTTACAATATTGGAAGCAAATTCAACCAGACATTCACTTACAAAACGTAGTAGCAGGGGAACTTACTCAAGTTATACAAAGAGCTTCCAATTGCAAGTTTTTGCCGGACTCAATTGAAATAACACTGTCTGAATTAGGAAAAGAGCAAGAAGTTGAGCTAGAACAAGAAACAGAATTAGAAGTCGATACCGAAGTTGAAACAGAGTTAGAGGCTTATCAATGTAAAGATATAGATGAACCAAGGCCAGAATCTACATGGGAATTTGATGCTATTGCGCTAAATGGTTTCTTGCAAATAACAAAGAATCTACCTAAAAAAGGATTTCGTCGCTGTCTACAGGAGAGAATTCGTTTCCGTATAACTGATTTTATTACTAAACAGAACCCTTCCTTTGAGACCTATCGTGAGATTTTTGAAGAACAAGAAATTTTTATGACAAGAAATGCTGCTATTGAGATTAATCAAGATACTGTCTTTACAAATGAAGATCAGGTTGTAGTTATTAAAGAACAAGCAAGAACATATGCAATTATTCTTTCTGTCAAAGAGGCTAGTGCTTTTAAAGAGTATTTAGCTAATCATCCTGATAACATAAGATGGGTTGTGCTGAATAATAATAAAATACCTGTACTTTTTCAAGGTAAAGATTTCTTAAGTGCACTACAAGAGCCATTAGTGCATACCGATTGGTTAGAAAAAGTTATTGCATTTTTCAACGATTTCTGTAACAAGAATTCTTCTAAAATCCCAATGTCTTTGTTTGTGGGTTTAGATGAGAAACAAACTAATAAAAGCATAACTTTAGGTATGCCAAACACATACCGGTTATCTGATTTTATTCAAAGCTACCCTCATCACAGACCTTATTATCAAGTGTTTGAAGAGCAAGAAATTCTAATTACAGAGAATGCTGTATTTACTTCTTATAGCCTTAATTCTGTCTTTTCACATACGCAAAAACCTGCTCACCAAGTTGCAATTGTCAAAGAACAGGGAAAAATGCATGCAATTATTCTTTCCATCAAAGAGGCTAGGACTTTTAAAGAGTATTTAGCTGCTACCTCTCGAGAAAATATGTGGCTGATTCTTCCAAACGGGGACAAGTTATCTCCGGCTTTAAAGGACGGTAGTCCCCTGAATATACGACAAGAACTATTAGAGGATACTGATTGGGTAGAGAAAACTCTTTGGTTTATCAATTTTTTCAATGGCGATATGTCATATCTAGCAGAGCATACAGATCTCACAAAAAGACTGATTACTGAAAAAAATACGGAGCTTAAAACGCGGTTTCTTAACCTTAAAACAATTCGAGATCCAAAGCAAAAGGTCATTTTTTGTTATTTACTACAACATGTATTAGAAGAAAGCTCTAAAGACAATCGATTAAAATCTCAACAACACCTTTTAGACAAAAGAAAGAGACGAGAAAAGGTTGAGCATTTGACAAATCAGGAAATTAGCGCTCTTTCTATAGGGGATAAAGAGTACATTCCATTTTTAAGTGCTGAAAAGATCTGCTATTTGCAAGAACCGGATTTAATACAATGTTTAGATCCTGCCCAAATACAAGCAGTTACTGCAAACCAAGTCCGACATCTCTTAGACTCGCAGATTCGTTTTTTAACTACGCCTGAGCAAATTCAGCAAGTTCATCAAAGACAACTTGGTTCATTGCTTCCCCAGCAATTGTGTCATTTAGCCTTAAGTCAGATTAGGAATCTTCCTGATGAAAAGATACAGTATCTAGAAAAGAGGCTTTTACAAAAGATTGATGGACAACGCATTTGTCAGTTGTATCAAGCAAAGAATATTCTTCCTTCTCAATTAAAAGAGCTGTCTAAAGCACAGTTGAAAGCTCTTTTACAGGAAAATGACATACGAGAAATTCTACTACACTTAGATAATGAACAACTAAAATATATATAGAAGAAAGAGCAAATTCGGGCTATTCCAGCCTATCTTGTGCAATATCTTACTACAAACCAATATTCAGCTCTCAAACCTGAGCAAAGTACCCAAATTCCAGAGCAGCACTATAAGCATTTAAATGAGGCACAATTCAAGCATAAATACAAAGAGCATTCGGGAACTTTCATGTTATTAAAAGGAGGAGCTTTAGGTAGTTTGCGTGTGCTAGCATATGTTTCTGGGATTTATGTATAGTCTTTTCAAGTTTGAAGTGCACAGAAGAATTAAAAAAAGAATAGGCAGGCGATGAAAGAATCTCTATTGTGATTTTTAACAATCAAACAC
>NZ_JAAVTY010000110.1:0-4855 GCF_018642185.1 Candidatus Rhabdochlamydia sp. W815
TATCGAAAAATATTGGGCCAATATGAAAACGAAAATCCGAGAACTTTTACCTACTGTAGCTAATTTATCCGAAGCCTTAGATCAAGCTGTTTTATCAATGTCGATTTAAATAACTATATCTGCTGAGTTTGTTTCGGGTGTTTAAAAATCTTGATGGTGGTGATTTATATCAAGGCGGTCTTTGAAAGGCTATCGCAAAACAGCAAGATTTAAAGCGATTATAGCAATGTATACTAGTTTGATTTCAAAAGGCAAAAAAATAGGTTTTATATGGACGAAAAATGCAGGCAGCAAATTGGGATGCCAATCCTTGTGGATAACGAAAGACAAATCGTCTTAACAAATTCAAAAAATCTTTCCAAATAAGTGTTATCCAATAAAAAATTACAACAAAATCTAACTATTATGCAAAGAAATGCAAAATAGTCTTGGCTTTTTTGCAACACCCTGCATAATAGTCATACATGGAGCGGTTTCAACAACAAAGTATTTTACGCGATCTTCAAAAAAAAATGGTTATTTTGTCAGGCCCTAGACAGGCTGGTAAAACAACTTTAGCCAAGGCTATCTCAAAGCAATTTACTTCCTCGATGTATTTAAACTATGACAGCTATGAAGACCGAAGAATCTTTTTAAAAGAAGCTTGGTTACCCTCTGTTGAACTTCTCATTTTCGATGAAATCCATAAAATGCCCAAATGGAAGAATTACCTGAAAGGAGTTTACGATACAAAGCCTGAGCATCAAAAAATTTTAGTGACAGGAAGCGCTCGTCTAGAAGTTTTTAAACAAGTAGGAGATTCTCTTGCTGGGCGTTACTTTCTTCATCGTCTTATGCCTCTTTCTCCTGCTGAATGTGAAAAGGTTCATGTCAATTATACAATCGATCGCTTTTTAGAAAGAGGAGGGTTTCCTGAACCTTTTTTGACTCAAGATTTAATGGATACAGATCGATGGCGTCTCCAATATATCGATAGTTTATTAAGAGAAGATGTTCTTGATTTTGAAAATATTCAAAACTTAAACGCTATTCGCCTAGTTTTTGAGCTATTAAGAGAAAGAGTGGGATCTCCTGTTTCTTATAGTTCTATCGCTCAAGATGCCGCGATCTCTCCCAATACAGTAAAAAAATATATTCAAATTTTAGAAGCTCTTTACATCGTGTTTCGTGTAACACCATTTTCACGTAATATTGCTCGCAGCTTATTGAAAGAGCCTAAAATTTACTTTTTTGACATCGGCCTTGTTAAAGGGGGCTCGGGATCTCGCTTTGAGAACTTAGTGGGATTTTGCCTTTTGAAACATGCATTAGCAAAAGCTGATTACCAAGCTAAAATAGTTTCGCTGCATTATCTGCTTACAAAAGAAAAAAAAGAAGTGGATTTTGTATTAGCTCAAGATAATCAGATGGAAAAGCTCATTGAAGTAAAATACTCAGACCATTTAATAAATCCAAGTCTTCGTTACTTTCATGAAAAATATCAGACGCCATCTGTTCAAGTTGTCAAAGAACTAAAAAGAGAATGGGTTGAAAATCAAATAGAAGTTGTTCAGGGTGTTAATTTTTTAAAATCGTTATATTTGTAATATAGAAAGTTCTGTATTGCAATAAAGATTGCTTTATTGCTTCTTCTATCCCATATCGGTTATTTGAGAATTTCTCTGAATGAATCCATTTAATTCTTCAATTAAGATGCGATATCTTCCTTTAGGACTGATTTGCATAGCCTTAATCTTCCCACTTTTAATAGCGCGTCTAATTGTTAAAGAACTCATGCCTAGCATAACAGCCGCTTCAGGTAAAGTAACAACTTTTCTAGATGTGTCTAAGAGGTGACTATTCATAAGTATCTATATACTAGTTTCCTATTCGCTCCTTTGTCAAATAAAATATTTATTATTTTTTTTTCAAAAAAGAGCGATTGTAAGTAGTCTAAAATTTGCTTTCTTCAATTTGTTGTGATACAGGGCAAAGAGCTCCCCACATCACTCATGCATTTTTTAAATCCAAAGCCAGATGTTACTAAATCACACTTTATCCCAGGGGCATAAGCCAAAAAACAACTAGTAACACCTGACAAAATGGTAATAATGATTGAAAAGAAAAGCATTAACCAAAAAAACCCAGAAGGTTTTTTATGGAAGCCTTTCTTCATATTTTTCTTCTTCTCGATCACGAATAGCACTGGCAACCTCAACAACTGTATTCATAATTTGCAGGCCATGATATCTCAAAGCAGCATCACAAATATTTGTTAATGATTTTTCCATTTTCTCATCTACTTCAAGCACTTTTGTTTTAGTCATTTTATCCTCAAAACCGGTTTAAAAATCACGAAAATAATAACAAAAAAAATAAAAACTAAAACATTTTATTTTATCTTTTTACGGAAAACCAATGATCTTGTATCTAAAAGCATCTGTTTTTTAATAAAAGACTAATCTTTTGCAAGCTACCTTCTTTAAATCTTTACGTACGAATTTGCAGAAAAAATACAAAAGCCTAATTGATGCCAAGTACTTAATAAGTAAATATTAGCTTATTTATTAAATGGCTTTATTGTGTCCATAATTAGTCTTATGGACACATAAGAGCGCAACAAGCTTTTTAAGTAAAAAAAAAGAAAACACTATACACATTAAGTGAAAATACATAATTTAAAGATCGAAGATGATCTTCTTTGAGTAGGATGTCTTTTGTTAAGTCTTAAAAGCAAAAATATGAATGCAGAAATAATAGAATTAGAAGAAAAACACAAACTTAACTACAAACAAGTTATTGAAATTAAAAATGAAAGGCTTTGGCAAGCCCTTTCTAGAGTTAATCTTCGCACTGCAATTATTGAGTGGATTGAGACAATTACCAACCCTTGCACCAAAAGTTCTTATACAACTTCAATGAAAGAATTATTGGAAAGAGGTTTTTTGAACCCAAATTGGAGTTTGCAAATGTTTGGGGTTCTATCTACAAATGCGATTGTCGATCAAATTAAAACCCAAACAATCTACATAAAAAATAAAATAACCGAAGAAACAAAACAGGAATGGTCAACACGAACTAAAGAAGCTCGCATTAGTTGTTTATTAGCTTTTACAAGATATCTATCAAGAAAAACAGAAGGGATTATAGCCAAAGCAACACCCAATAGAACCGGATTAGAGAAAACCTTTAGCCCACCATCTAAAAAAGTAAAAACAGAATCCTTGAATAGAGCACAACTCTATCGATTTTTAGAAGAACTAGAGCAAATCAACCCAAGAGACGCATTAATTGCGAAGTTGTGCTTACATGGGGCAAAAAGAATTAATGAAGTGCTCTCTTTAGAGGTTTATCGTATTGATTTCGAAAAAAGACAGATCTTATTTAAGCAATCCAAAAGTAAATTAACAGATGATTTTACGATTATCAATTTTGAGAAAGAAGGAGCCCAGGTTTTGCTTCAGAAATTAAAAGATTACATACAAGCAAGAAAGGGTCTTGTCTTTCTTACAAGAAATAATAAAGGAGTAAAGAAAACTCAAGTAGATCGAAATTTTTCAAAAGCAGGAAAGAACGCACAAATCCCCTTTCGAGTAAGTGCCCATAATTTAAGAACTACCGCTATTACTCTTTGGAAAGAAGATGGATTTAGCGATTCTTTAATTATGAAAGCAAGCGGCCATTCTAGCAGTGAAATGGTTCATCGATACGATAGAACAGATATTGCTGATAACGTAACCAGTAAATCTTATCTGTTGTAAAACTTTAAAAGTAAGGTGGTATTAAATCTGTTAAAATTGTACTAGTTGAGATTTAATCTGACTTTGTTTAGATAAAAAGTAAAACAAACTTGGAGTAAATACGAACATATCACAGAAAATCATAAAACCTAAACTGGGATTGCTTCAGCTAACAAAACAATTGGGTTCCGTTTCAGAAGCTTGTAAAGCTATGGAATACAGCAGAGATTCCTCTTATCGTTTTAAAAGCCTGTTTAAAATCTTTTCAAACTTATATAAAGAACGCTCTACAACCCATCTTCTAGGAATGACTGTAAAAGAATGAATTGCATTTCTTTTGGCTATTTCTACTATACATCCTAATATTTCCTGCACGTTCTTTCTCAATCTTCCTGGTATCTGTATAACCTACATAGCCTGTGTTTGGTTTCTCAATAGACTCCAGAGCCTGTATTGGTTCCTGCATCGCTTTTATAGACTGTGGTGATTCCTTCAGGCTCTTCAGAGACCTTAATTGTTCCTTGAGAATCTTGATAGAATGTAAAGGTTTTTCCAGAGCGTTTATAAACTATATTGGTTGTTCCACCGCGTTTATCGACTGTGAGGGTTACCCCAGATCCTGGCATTGTTCCTTGAGAGCGTTTATAGTCTGATCTGATTCCTTCAGGTTCTTCATAGACTATGAGGTCTCCATCAGAGTATTCATAGACTTTGATGGTTCTTCCAGAGCGTGTATAGGCTATAGCGGTTCTTTCATAGCTTTTATCGACTATGATGGTTCCCTCGGATCCTCCATAGCCTGTATCTGTACCTGTGGTGGTTCCTCCGTGGTCTCCCGTACCTGAGCCTGTATCTGTGGTGGTTCCTGCATCGCTTTTATAGACTGTAGTGATTCCTTCAGGCTCTTCATAAACTTTGATGGTTTCAGAGTCTTCATAGACTTTGATGGTTTTTCCAGAGCGTTTATAAACTATATTGGTTGTTCCACCGCGTTTATCGACTGTGATGGTTCCCCCAGATCCTGGCATTGTTCCTTGAGAGGGGTTATAGTCTGATCTGATTCCTTCAGGTTCTTCATAGACTATGAGGTCTCCATCAGAGTATTCATAGACTTTGATGGTTCTTCCAGAGCGTGT
>NZ_JAAVTY010000111.1:0-4715 GCF_018642185.1 Candidatus Rhabdochlamydia sp. W815
CTTTTTGCTTTTTCAAATTTCATCATGCCCTTACGTATTTTTAAGGGCATTATTTTATACAAGGGCTTTTTTATTTCCTAGTTTTGAAAGAGCTCTAATCTCCATCCTTCGGGCAATTGCTCTACAAATAACAACTTTTTTGTCATTTGTATGGCATCATTTGAAATAGGCAGCTTTCCAAGCAGAGCTTTTTGGATGAAATCCACCTGTTCTTTAGGCGAGATTTTTAAAGAGGAAACCAGCCATGCTTCTGTTAACCCTCCAGATATATCTTTATTACCGTATTCTAATAAGGTTAAATATTTTTGCATATTTTCCAATCCCAATTGTATTGCTAAAACACGAGAAAACCAGACGCAAGAGGTTTTCATCCAAGATTGTGGAGTTTGAGGATTTTTCCAGGATTCTAAGAAGTTATCATACCCTTCTTGAAACAACCAAGTTGGAGTCTTTTCATCTTTTAAGATCTCTTTATCATATCCCATCAAGCTTAAAGCAATCTTAAAGGTAGAGCAAGGAGCAACGCGTTCATAGATATGAGGGCCTAGCTCTAATATTTTCTCATTCGATGTGCCATTGATGAGAAGAAAATTTTCCTCAGCTGAAAAAGAGTATCCACAGGGAAAAACAAATAATAGACAAGTCATGAATTTTGAAAGTAAGAATTGATGCATAAGAGCCTCATTTACTGTTTTGGAATATAAATCTAGAACAACTTCATTTAAAGTTCATCTTCTTTTGGTCTTAAAACCTTAAAGAGCAAGGAAAATCCTGATTAAAAAAACAGAACTTATATTCGAAAGACTTTAAAAAACTCTCTTGCATTTATCATTGATTTCTTGATAAAATGGCTACGTAACCTTTAAACTTATGGAGTTTTAAGATAGGCCTTTTCAACCTCGAAGTGCACAAAAAAGAACATATAAATACTTGAAAAAACATCTATTGCGCACCCGAGCATAGCATGTTTGCTGAGAATCTTTCTAGGTCTGTTATTTAGTATAAGTTTCCGCCCTTTCCATATTCTTGGAAGTAGTATCTAAAAAGCTTTGTGTTTTAGGAAAATATTGCCTAACTAGTCCGTTTGTATACTCATTTAAGCCTCTTTCCCAAGAATGGTAGAGCGTTGCAAAGTAGAAGTCTGTCTCTAGCTCGAAACTAACCATTTGGTGATAGGCAAATCCTTTTCCGTTGTCTGCTAGTGCTATGATGAACTTTTAGAATGGTTGCTATTAAGCTAGATGTATCTCCTCTAACTTTTAAAATATAAATCTGACATCTTTGGTCATAGGTTAGGTGATGATAGCCTTTAGGCAAGGTCTCTTTTTGTGTTTGATTGTTAAAAATTACAATAGAGATTCTTTTATCGCCTGCCTGTTCTTTTTTTTAATTCTTCTGTGCACTTCAAACTTGAAAAGACTAAATTCTAATTTGCAATCCCGAAAGAGAACGAAAAGTATTTAAAAAACCCGCTTTGATAGTTTCCAAAATAGCTAATTAAAGCAGCAGCTATTATAGCAAAAATAATCAAATAAACTCTTCATAAGTTTGAAAACTTTTGAATTGGATGAAAAAAGGCTGCTTGTGACACTGGGTTAGCCATTTTTGATCCTATCTACAATGCCACATCAACCAGCAAACTCCGGGTGCAAGATTCGAACTTGCGACCAATAGATTAACAGTCTACTGCTCTACCGCTGAGCTAACCCGGAACAGAAGAACCATTTTATAAAGAGTTGTATTTTAGAGCAATAATAGCTTTGCGTTTCTGATAAAAAAATGTAAACTTAATCTTTTTAGGAGTAATCATGGAAGAGATCTACGGGTTTATCGATACAATTGTTTTTGCAGAAGAAGAAAAAGGGTTCACTGTAGCTCGCTTGAAAGAACCTAAAAAAAAAGAACTGACTTGTATTGTAGGGATTATGCCCTCTGTCCAACCAGGGGAAACCATTCGCTGTAAAGGTACTTGGCGTATTCACCCTGAACATGGACAGCAATTTGAGGTAAAGGCTTTTGAATTACAAGCCCCTTCTGATCTAATAGGGATTCAAAAGTATTTAGAATCAGGAATGATTAAAGGAATCGGACCTATTTATGCAGAACGCATAGTCAAACTCTTTGGACTAAATACGCTAGATGTGATTGATCAAAGGCCCGACCGCTTATTAGAAGTAGCTGGTATTGGAGAAAAAAGGGTCGAAAAAATTAAAACTTGTTGGCATGAACAACAAGCTATTAGAGATGTGATGATTTTTCTAAGGGGCCATAATGTTAGCCCTTCTTTTGCACAAAAAATTTTTAGAATGTACGGTGCTCAAAGTATTGAAAAAGTGCGCTCTAATCCCTTTCGCTTAGCTAAAGATATTCACGGAGTTGGTTTTAAAACAGCGGATTTAATCGCGCAAGGATTAGGAATTGCAAAAGACGCTAAAGAACGAATTTGTGCAGGGATCGAACATACTCTATGGGAACTAAGTCAAGAAGGACATGCATGCTATCCCGTCCAGGATTTAGCTCCTAAAGTAGAAGAAAAACTAGAGGTTTCTAAAGATCTAATTACAGAAGGTATTTCTTCGCTAATCCAGTCAGAGGAAGTTGTTAAAGAAGAACAGACGGTATGGATAAAGCCTCTTTTTTTAATGGAAATGGGGATTGCTCGAGAGATGATGCGTTTAACACAGCATCCTTGTCGAATACGTGAAGTACAATTAGATAAGGCCTTAACCTGGGTCCAACAAAAACTCTTAATCGATTTAGCAGAAGAACAACTAGCAGCGGTAGCCTGTGGGCTTAAGGCCAAGGCTCTCATTATAACAGGTGGCCCAGGGACAGGAAAAAGCACAATTACTAAAGCCATATTAACAATTACTGAGAGGATTGCAAATCAGATTGTCTTAGCAGCTCCTACAGGAAGAGCCGCTAAGAGAATGAGTGAAATTACTGGAAAAAAAGCATCCACTATTCATAGTCTTTTAGAAATGGATTTTAAAATAGGGAAGTTCAAACGCAATAAAGAAAATCCTATTTGCTGTGATTTACTGATTATTGATGAAGCAAGTATGATAGATACGCAACTCATGTACAACTTGCTCAAAGCCCTCCCTGATGATGCGAGGGTAATTCTTATTGGAGATATCGACCAATTACCCAGTGTCGGTCCAGGAAATGTACTTAAAGATCTGATTGCTTCAGAAAGGATTTCTGTAGTGGAATTAAAAAAGATCTTTCGTCAAGCAGCAGGTTCTTTAATTGTCACCAATGCACATAGGATCAACCAGGGACAATTTCCTGATATTTCCTATCATCCACGTAGCGATTTTCAATTTATAGAAAAAGAAGACCTACAAGAGGTCATTGATACTATTGTAAACCTGATCGTAAATCAATTACCTAAGGTATATCGCTTTCATCGTTTTGATGATATTCAAGTATTATCCCCTATGAAAAGAGGACTTATTGGCAGTGAAAATCTAAATGTTGTTCTACAACAAAAACTCAATCCCTGTCCTACAGCTCTACATCGCATGGGGCGCTCTTTTCAAGTAGGAGATAAAGTCATGCAAATCCGTAATAACTACGAAAAAGAAGTTTATAATGGAGATGTAGGAAAAATTACAGAAATGGATCTTACTGAACAAACGCTCAAAGTGGTCTTTGATTTGAAAATCATCAATTACGATTTTACAGAAATTGATGAGCTAATTTTAGCTTATGCAGTATCTATCCACAAATATCAAGGTAGTGAATGCCCTTGTGTAATTATTCCTGTGCACACATCTCATTTTAAGATGCTTTATCGCAATTTATTATATACAGGAATTACCCGTGCTAAGGCACGGGTAATTTTTGTAGGTACAAAAAAGGCATTGGCTATTGCCGTAAAAAATGAAACTGTCCTAAAACGTCATACAGGATTAAAACAAGCTATGCAAAAATTCGTATAAACTTAAAGAGCAGGATAGTTTTAATTCTATTACACAATCTCTTGTCTCGTTCATGGCGATGAAGAGCCTTGAGGATGTCTTTTTGGTTTCTTATTAAAAAGTTCGCTTCAGGTTGAATAGATCTAAGATTTATAACTCAATCAATGAGAAAAATTCAATGAATTTAGCGTTTGAAAAGTCTTTTTTCTAATGCATTTTGAATAGTAGAATGCACATCGTTAAATACTTGTATTCGGTTCAAAATGTGTAACATTCTTAATGGAATAAAAATTTTCGCAGATAACTTTTTTATAGTCAATTTTTTTTAATAAAAAGAGATTGATTCGAAATTCTAATCTAAGCTTCTCCATGAAAGAGTCAGGGCCAATGCATGAAGATTTTGCTTGATAATTGAGAGATAAAAAATGATTCTGACTCCTTTTTCATAAGGAGTATACTAGTTTGATTTCAAATTAAGAATTGCATAAATGGGTTTTTTGAAAAAACTGCTCTATCTTGCAAGAAGGTATTATCTTTTGTATAAAAATATTTATATATTAAAACTCTTAATTTGAATGCAAACGAGTATATAGTAGTGCCGATTCAAACGGCTAGCTTAATGGGATTTAAGTCAACGACTTGAAACTTGTCGTTTATCCTACATTTCAAAATATAGTTATTTAAATCGACATTGATAAAACAGCTTGATCTAAGGCTTCGGATAAATTAGCTACAGTAGGTAAAAGTTCTCGGATTTTCGTTTTCATATTGGCCCAATATTTTTCGATA
>NZ_JAAVTY010000112.1:0-894 GCF_018642185.1 Candidatus Rhabdochlamydia sp. W815
GACAAGTTTCAAGTCGTTGACTTAAATCCCATTAAGCTAGCCGTTTGAATCGGCACTAGTATATACTAGTTTGATTTCAAATTAAGAATTGTATAACTAGGTTTTTTTGAAAAAAATGCTCTATCTTGCAAGAAGATGTTATCTTTTGTTAGTTCTAAATAAGAACCTAATACATGTGAGTTATATCGAAATCCGTCAGAGCCATTATGGCCCTACGTATCACCAGATTTTTTTCATTCAATGAATTGGAAAGAAATGATGGAATTTAAAAAAAACCAACTAGACTTATTTAGCGATTTTAATGATGGTTTAGAACATGAATTTGAAGCGGGTTGGGCTGTTTTTAGATGGTTAACCATAGGCTATGAGTCAGGACTAAAAGAAAAACTTAATAAAGTTATAGATGAGCAACTAAAACAGTGTTTAATTATTACTGGATTAGTACAACATAACAAAAAACATTCCGATCGTTTAGGAATAGTAAGAACGATTTTAGATTTAGATAGTTTTAAATTATATAAAGACAAGTATATATCTATACTAAAGCAGCTAATACCCGGTGACAATTTTGATGAAAACAAAGTTCAGCAAGCGTTTGCATCACTTACAAATGCAACATAATATCGATTATCAGACGTTGATAATATACTAGTGCCGATTCAAACGGCTAGCTTAATGGGATTTAAGTCAACGACTTGAAACTTGTCGTTTATCCTACATTTCAAAATATCTGTTATTTTCGGTATCTCTTCTAAGAAGAATCCTCTAATTGCCTGAAAAAAAGTCACCGACGTTTCGTAATATTGTTCTATGAAAATTCGTTGTTTTTCAGGATCTAATTTCCCAGGAATCTTTTTAGGACGTTTATAAGCAAATCCGTGCTGTATGAGCCAA
>NZ_JAAVTY010000112.1:983-4684 GCF_018642185.1 Candidatus Rhabdochlamydia sp. W815
TGAGATACCCTCATCATAGCCCAAAATTACACAAAGCCTATTCCGTTCAGAATAGTCTTTTGGATGCTTTAACTTGTGTTCTAAGTCAGCTCTCTCTAGAGTATATAGTGGTTCCGATTCAATCGTATAGAAAAATATTTTGTTTTGTGTTTAAGCTATTGAGTATGAAAAAACTGACCCCTAGCCAGAGATTCGCCGTTATATGGATTTCAAGCAAGCATAACCGCAAAAACAAGAAGAAGGATAATCATCCCACATAATAAGCCCTAAAGTGTATCCGAATCCGATAAACCTTAAACTGTATCCGAGAAGCTGTCTAGAGATTTCAGCGGATTTTATTAATAGATTGCTACAAGATCTTAAATAATAACCATCCAATATAATAGACCATAATAAAAGAAGCCCTATAGAGTTTTTTGCAATCTCTGATGAATTACTATCAAATGAATTACTATCAAATATAAAATAATAAATATCCCGTAAATTACTCTGTGTAATAATAAACACTAATGAAAAAAGCCCTGCAGCTTCCACTAAACCCCCTAAAATGCTTTTAGATAGATTTTTTAATGAACTATTATGATGAAATTCAATTTGAGAAACGTGTTGCGAACCGAGCTTATTAGCCATGGTCAAATAGAAGGCTAATGCTAATGGGGATATTACAAACAGCGGAGGAATCTTAAGGTCTGTAAATTGTTTGAGAGCCTTCGCTACACCTACAGAACAATTTATACTGTTTATTCTTACAGCATTTTTTTTTAATTCATCAAGTTGGTTTGGTGTCACAGAAATGTTAAAACGAAAAAACGACGATCCACATCTTGTTCTGCTCTTTGCACGTTCAATCATCTGCGATAAAATTTTTATCCGCGGTAAACTTTTTACTTTCCTAGTTTCTCCTACATCTATTTGACTGCAGCACATTGTATCCCTAATTTCGGTTATAATTGTATCCCTAATTTCGGTTATATTGGTGAATGTATACGACTTTCCATTTATCTCTAATTCAGCGTGCCCTAGCGGCAAGCTTGGAAAAGGATAGTAAATATAAGAAGCTCCATAATCACTTGTAGAATTAATACCCATAAAACTCCCATTCATTAATGAATTGGTAAAAAATTTAACATATTATTATTTATCTTTTCAAGTTTAAAGTGCACAGAAGAATTAAAAAAAGAATAGGCAGGCGATTGTAAAATAAGGATCAAGAAGCTCTTGTGGGTAACTGATAATGCAGAATTCGTTGTAATTGCCCCATGCCCCATTAAAACCGTTCGGTATTCTGCAATCTTGCTTTAAACTTTATTATTTGCATATTATTCTAAGTAACCTGAAAGAATCTTACCTGCAATGAAAAAAGTAGCTATTATGTGTGCTCAGGGCTTAGGCGATGCTCTGCTTATGATGATTGTAGCCCATCAATTCAAATGCTCTGGATATGAACCAACTGTTTTTCATAGTTATGCAAAAGAGTTGACCTCTCTTTTTAAAGATGTTTGCATTCTCCCTTATCCTGATCAGTTAGAAAAAACCTTCGTCCCATTTGAGCGCGTTATTATCGAAAACGATCACTCGAAAAGAGCTTATGACCTTTTTGGACTGCGCGAAGCAAAAAAATTGAATAATCTCACCTTTTTTTTCCCTACGACTTCTCCTAAATTTCAAGAAGGAGATTTTCTTTTTGATCCGCGGCTTCCTATTGCGTCTAATATTTGCCGAGCCTGTCAAACAGTGCTCCAAATACAGAACGCAACCAAAGAAAACGGTATTTATATTCCAAAAGGAATACGCCGCAGATTTGTTAAACGCATTGTGATACATCCGACTAGCAATGATCCAAAAAGAAATTGGTTTTCTTCTCAGTTCCTTGCTCTAGCATATCGCCTGCAAAATGAAGGCTATTGCATTGGCTTTTCTGTTAGCCCATCTGAGCGTGCTGATTGGCTTCATGTGGAAAAAGAAGGATTTGAGCTTCCTTCTTTTTGTGATCTGAGCGAGGTTGCAACTTATATATATGAATCGGGGGTTTTTATTGGAAATGATTCAGGAATTGGCCATTTAGCCTCAAACCTCGGCATTCCCACATTAACCATTTCTGGAAATCCTAAGAGAGTGCGTCTTTGGCGCCCTGATTGGCATACAGGCCATATTGTAACTCTTCCCTTTCCTCTTCCCAATTTCAAAGGCCTCTATCTTCCTATCAGGGAAAATTTTTGGCAGCACTTTATTTCGGTTTCGCGCACACTAAAAGCGTTTCATAAGCTTAAACAGGCAAGCGCATGAAAGCTGCTGTTATTTGTTCACAGGGAATGGGAGATGGTCTTCTTATGATGATTGCTTCTCAATATCTTTTTTCAAAAGGATATATGGTTACTACCTACCAGGATTCTCTCCCCCAACTCAATACATGGTTCCCCAATCATCATTTAAAAAAACGCTCTTCTCTAAAGGAACTTGAAAAGCAGCTTTCTGCTTATGAGATCATCATTCTGCAAAATGATAATAGTTCTTTATCAAATGCCATCATTGATCTCTACAAGCTTGGGAAGCTTTATAAATTAAGCGTTTTTTATTCTAGTTATGAAGAAAGAAAACACGCTCGTTTAACTTCACTAGATCGGGTTTTTGACCGCTCACGCTCTATGGTTGATAATATCGTAGGAGCCATTGCTTCTATTTTACAGTGCCCAGAGGTTTCAAAAAACAACGGATTGGTTATCCCCTGTGAATTTAAGCAAAATCGCTATCCAAAACGAGTATTGATACATCCAACAAGTACAACGCCTTTACGAACATGGAGTGCTCATAAATTTATTAAAGTAGCTCAAAATTTGGTTCAAAAGGGTTATGAAGTGGCTTTCTGCGTCAGTCCTTCAGAGCGTCCTGAGTGGTGTTTATTGGTTAAAGATAGATTTCCTCTACCTTTTTTTCCCTCTTTACATGAATTAGCGGGATTTATTTACGAGTCTGCTTTTCTTATCGGTAACGAGTCTGGAACAGTCCATTTAGCTTCGAATTTGCAAATCCCTACCCTTGTTATCGCTTCTTGCCAAAAACAAATGGCCCTTTGGCGCCCCAGCTGGTTCTCTACTAAAGTGATTACACCTTATCGCTTTATTCCAAACTTTAAAGGGTTTCGTCTTCGGCAAGAAAGATGGCAATTGTACATTTCTCCAAAACAGGTTATTCGAGCTTTTATTAAAACCAATTTTATAAACAAGTAAATCAAGGTCTCTATTCGCGCTCATCGCTTTAAGGCATAGATAAATGTGATAAACAGCCACTTTCAAAGCCAGCAACTGTTCATTCAACACACAGATAAAAGTTTTTCATCGATACATCTAATCCAATATAATGGCTTCATGGGTTGCTCCTCATTTTTTTGCTCTTTAACGAGCAGTTTTGAGATTTGAAAAAATCTCGTTTATATTGGAGAGTTTAACCTACTCCGTCTAAGGAGTAACCCCTTTTTTTTGTGCAATTATGGCATGTATAAACGAGTATAAATACACATTATCGAATAGGAAGAAATCAAGCTAAATTTCTTTTATTAAAATCTTAATCTATATTGGTTCCGATTCAAAGGAGACCTTAAACCCTGATTGCTGGAGCTCTTTGCCTGACAGGAATGAAGATTTTTACAGAGGAATATAAGACAGTTGATGCCGATGCAATGCTCGATTTTTTCAAGAAGCTAG
>NZ_JAAVTY010000113.1:0-4503 GCF_018642185.1 Candidatus Rhabdochlamydia sp. W815
CTACAAACATGCTATGCTCGGGTGCACAATAGATGTTTTTTCAAGTATTTATATGTTCTTTTTTGTGCACTTCAAGGTTGAAAGGGCCAAACATCCACTTTCAAAGCCAACAACGATTTCTTGAAAATCTCTTTTGGAAAAATCATCTGCTAGTAAATCAGGATCTGTTTTTTCTGAACCTTCATGGACAATCTTACCTTGTTCATTTAATACACAGATAAAAGTTCTTTTCATTGATACATCTCATCCAATATAATGCTTCATGGGTTGCTCCTCATTTTTTTGCTCTTTAATGAGCGGTTTTGAGATTTGAAAAAATCTCGTTTATATTGGAGAGTTTAACCTACTCCGTTTAAGGAGCAACCCCTTCTTTGTGTGCAATTATGGCATGTATAGTAAAATAACTTCATAGAACATATCGCTTTTTAATAAGGCTTTACGCCCAGGAAATGCAAAGTCAGGGTGCTTAATCAGCACGTCTTCTATCCAACGGATATTAGGAAAGATCTACCTGATAAAATCAAAAAAAGTATATCGTTTTGTTAAACGAGCATTAAGGCAACAGGCTGTTGCCCAATTTTTAAATTGCTTTTAAGCTTTAGCTGAGGGTTTTTAATGGATAAAAAAGAAAAAGTTCCTTTAATTGGTTTAGGCACATGGGAATTATCGGGTAAATCTTGTGTTTCTGCGATAAAAATGGCTTTAGAATTAGGCTATCGTCATATTGATACAGCGCTGATTTATGAAAATCATCGAGATGTTGCAAAAGCAATTCGGGGATTTAATCGACAAGAATTATTCATTACCTCTAAATTTTTTCTAAATCAAAAGAGCGCTGAAGAAAGCTGTGATCTAGCTTTACAAGAATTAAATTTGGACTATCTTGATTTATTTCTAATTCATTGGCCTGATCGAGAAAAGCCGATGGTGAAAGTTCTAAAAGAGATGGAAAAATTAAAAAAACAGGGTAGGATTCATCATATTGGGGTGAGTAATTTTACGAGACATCATCTGCAAGATGCGATAGATAAGGGCATTCAGATTGATTACAACCAAGTGGAGTTTCATCCTTATCTTTATCAAAAGGAGCTGTGCCAGTTTTGTCAAAATCACCAGATCGGCTTAATTGCTTATCGTCCTTTGGGTAAAGGAGAGCTTGTTCAGGAGGAAATATTTAAAAAGATAGGGGATAAGTATCGAAAAACACCTGCACAAATCATCTTGAAATGGCTGATTCAAAAGGAAATAGCAGTGGTGGTTAAAGGTTCTTCTAAGAAACACTTACAAGAAAACTTTCATGTGTTTGATTTCTTTTTACACCCTGAAGATATGAAACAGATTAACGAATTAAACCGGAATCAACGGTTTTGTAAAACCGATTATTCCGATTTTAATTATTAAAAACCTTAGCCTCCGCAGCCTCTTCTGCAGTCTCTATGTGCTACATCTTTTTGAGAGGTTGGAAGAGTTGCTTTATGACTGATCTTAACTTGGCCACGATCGTTAATATCTAAGACTTTAACTTCAATGATATCGCCTAGTTTTAGTACTTCTTCTACATTTTGAACCCTGCTATAAGAGAGCTCAGAGATATGACAGAGGCATTCTCTGCCATAGATTTCTACAAAAGCACCAAAATTAACAATGGATACCACTTTCCCTTTATAAGTTTTTCCAATCTCTACATCAGTTGTTAGGTTGTGAATCATCTCTTTTGCTCTGTTCATCGATTCGCTATTGGTGGATGCAATGCTAACACGACCACTATCATCGATATCGATTTGCGCACCGGTTTCTTCAATAATGGCGCGAATTTGCTTACCTGCTGGTCCAATTAATGTTCCAATTTTTGAAGGTTTAATCATAACGGTTTCAATACGAGGAGCATAGGAGGAAAGATTTTCTTTAGATTTAGGACATGTTTCAAGCATTTTGTGTAGAATGTGAAGTCTTCCTTGCTTAGCTTGAGCTAATGCTGCTTGCATAACCTCGATGGTAATCCCTTCTACTTTAATATCGAGTTGGAAAGCGGTTATTCCTTCCATATCTCCTGCAATTTTAAAATCCATATCGCCTAAAGCATCTTCTAATCCAAGAATATCGGAGAGAATAGCAAATCTTGTATCTTCTAAAATTAATCCCATAGCAATTCCTGCTATAGGTCTTTTAATCGGTACGCCTGCATCCATTAAGGCTAGGCAACCCCCACAAACAGATGCCATGGAGGAAGATCCATTAGATTCTGTGATGTTTGATTCTAAGCGAATAACATAGGGAAATACATCTATGGAAGGAATGGTCTTTGCTAATGAGCGCTCTGCTAATTTGCCATGACCAATTTCTCGTCTTCCAGGGGCTCCCAAGCGTCCTACTTCACCGACTGAAAAAGGAGGAAAGAAGTATTGTAAATAAAAGCGATCTGAAACCTCTCCATCTAAATTTTCAGAGCGTTGCGCCATATTTTCTCCACCAAGTGTACAAACAGATAAAGATTGAGTTTCTCCTCTTGTAAATAAAGCGCTGCCGTGTGTACGGGGTAAAAAAGAAGGCTTAATATCAATAGAGCGAACTTGATCTGATCTTCGGCCATCAGCGCGTATGTTTTCATTTAAAATCATTTTACGTAGAAGTTCGGCTTGAAGTTTTTTAAATGCGCTTTTAATCTCCAATTCTGTGTATACAAGATCTCTATCAGTATATTGAGTGAGCATTTCTGTAAATAGCGCTTTAATAGCGGACTCTCTATCCAATTTTTCTTTGATCCTTAGTGCAGTATTTAGATGAACGCTTATTTTCTCACGCATGTCATCGATCAAATCTGTAGATAAGAGTTTTAACTCTCCAGGGTTTTTGGGCTTGCCGATCTGTGTTTGCCATTTACTTAGAGTTTGGCAAATCATTCTAATGGCAGCATGACCTTTTTCTATAGCTACTAAAATCTGCTCTTCTGCAAGAAAATCAGCGTATCCTTCAATCATTAAAATAGCTTCTTCTGTTCCAGCTAATATGAGATCTAATTTAGAGGATTTCTGTTCTTCCACAGTTGGATTGATGATAAATTTCCCTCCAATCATTCCAACGCGTACAGCTCCAATAGGTTTAATTAAAGGAATATCGGAAATGACAAGTGCTGCTGAAGCCGCACAAATAGCTAAAGGCTCGGGCGCATTTATTCCATCATAGGATAAAACATAAGAGAGGACCTGGACTTCATTAAAGTATCCTTTTTCAAACATGGGCCTTAGAGGTCTATCGATTAATCGACAAACGAGGGTTTCTTTTCCCGTAGGACGTCCTTCGCGTTTAATAAAACCACCTAAAGTTTTTCCTGAAGAAGAGAATTTTTCCTGATAATCTATGCGTAAAGGAAGAAAATCTGTTTCTGCAGAAGGTATATTTCCTTGGCAAGCGGTGCTTAATAAAAGGGTTTCTCCGCAAGTTAAAATAACGGCGCCGTTTGCTTGACGAGCCACTATGCCTGTTTCAAAAGTTATGGTTTTTCCTTCTTCAATAGATACAGTTATTTCCTGATGGTCAAATTGCATGAGATATTATCTCCTTAAATAGTTTTTTAGTGGAGGCTACTTTAGTTGGAGGATGAATTGACCATTTCTTAAGAAGAGAACTCTTCCTAAGAGATGGGCACTTCATCAATTCGTCAACTAAAATATTACCCTGAAAATACAAAAGCTTAAGTAAAACTATAGCAAGAAGAAAGATATGCAACAAGTCAAATGCAGAGCTTTTAAGATGTTAAAGAAAAAAACCGCTAGGCGAAGAGTCCTAGCGGTTAGGGTGTAAGCACTCAAGAATTTGCGATTTTAAAATTTTTGACGCAAATTTAGTCGTTTGACTAAACTTTGGTATCGCTGAGTATCAGTGGAATTGAGATAGTCAAGAAGCTTACGCCTCTGTCCAACAAGCTTCATTAAGGTAAGTCTGGAGACAATATCCTTGGATTCACGCTTAAGATGCTCATTAATTTCTGCAATTCTTTCTGAAAGGATAGCAATTTGTACATCTGCCGATCCAGTATCTTTTTCATGCAATTGAAATTTCTTCGTGATCTCTTCTTTGGTACCTTTATCTAAAGACATTATAAAAAATCTCCCGTAAAGATTGAGAGTTAAAACAAATAGGCAAACTTTAAATTGTAAAGCATAGGCTCCATTATAACGCAAACCTTTAATGAAAGCAACAGAAAAGCCTTTTTTATAAATGATTTTTGCCTTTTTAAAAAATTAGTTAGCATTGTTTTAAAGGCGCGCATTCCTCTGTATATAGTGGTCCCGATTGAACGCTTGTGGAAGATCTTAAGGGGAAAGACGGTATATACTAGTGCCGATTCAAACGGCTAGCTTAATGGGATTTAAGTCAACGACTTGAAACTTGTCGTTTATCCTACATTTCAAAATATCTGTTATTTTCGGTATCTCTTCTAAGAAGAATCCTCTAATTGCCTGAAAAAAAGTCACCGACGTTTCGTAATATCGATTGTATACC
>NZ_JAAVTY010000114.1:0-4372 GCF_018642185.1 Candidatus Rhabdochlamydia sp. W815
CTTTAACAAAACAAGACAAAAAAATAATCAATTCCTTTCCAAAGAACGTGTAATTAATGAAAATGCTATTGGTCTGCTTAAGCCATTCAAAATTTTAGCTGATCGTTATAGAAATAGACGAAAAAGGTTTGGTCTTCGGTTCAATCTAATTGCGGGCATTTATAATCTGGAGCTAAATGGGTTTTGAAAGAGGTCTAATGCTTTACTGCAAAAAAAGCTGGATGGGTTTTTTCATCCAGCTTTTTCCCTTCTTTAACTCCCCATGCGCATAACCTTATCCTGGTAAGGTAATTCCCCATGATGAGAGGGGCTCTTTTGGGCAAGCACAACTTGTAAGACCTGCATTTGTTATTCTGTCGTAGATGAACCCTCCGATAGGCATTCCCATGCTAAGGCCTATTACAAGCGTAGCTGCTGTTATAAGAAGGGGTTTTTTGTTTTCTAGAATAGAAGTGATCAAAGAGGGTTTATACGGTATAGAAATTCTCACAGTGTGTGTGTCTGTACTGACTGTTGTCATAAATCCTTCCTTGCTTATAAATTATAAAATTTAAATTTATTAGGTTAATTTGTATGTTTTCTAAAGACAAAGGGTTTTTTACACGTAACTTGTTTACATATAATTTAATACAATTAAAAAACAAGATTAAAATTAAATTGAGAATAGTTTAAACAATTTATAGAAATTTTTCCGGTCTCATAAAATTCTCTAAATAAAAGCTTGTTTTAAAAGCAATTTGTATGTTTAGAAGGATTAAATATTTAAAAAACGCAAAAAACAGGCTGATTGGAATCTGTTTTTGGGATAAAATAGAGCTTTAGATAATAGGTAAAAAAATAAAAAAACTTGTTATGTATATAAAAGCATTAGAATAGGTAAAATTTTTCTAGGCTCTATAAAAAATTTAAGCGTGATATAACATATGCATTGTCCATTTTGTGCTTGTGAAGAATTAAAAGTTACTGATTCTCGAAATGTAGCGGAGAGCAATGCTGTTCGTAGAAGAAGAGAATGTTTGTACTGTTTACGACGTTTTACCACTTTTGAAACAGTAGACTTAACAATTCAAGTGAAAAAAAGAGATGGGCGATATGAAGATTTTTGCCAGGATAAGCTTATTAAAGGTTTAGATGCAGCTTGTCGCCATACGCGCATCAGTCATGATCAGTTAAGAACTTTGGCTTACAAAATTACCTCTGATTTAATGGAGCGTCAAATTAGAGAGGTCACTACTGCAGAATTAGGGGGGAGTGTAATGCAACATTTACAAGAACTAGATAGCATTGCCTACATTCGATTTGCTTGTGTTTATCGGCGATTTAAAGATGTCAATGAATTAATCGATGCCATTGAGGATGTTAGCCCCAAAGATACGATTCACTCAACAGAAACATAAAAAGAGGATGTTTATGGTATTAACTAAGGAACAAATTACTAAATTTAAAAATCGTCTAGAGGAGTTAAAAGCTCAAATGACGCATCTGATTCGTGATACGATAGAAGATGTAAGAGCAACTGATGAAATTAAAGGATATTCTCAACATCAAGCGGATGAAGGAACCGATGATTTTAATCGAACAATTAATCTGCAGCTAAGCGGAAATGAGCGAGAGATTTTGCAGAAGATTGAAATTGCTTTAGATAAAATTGATCAAGGAACTTATGGGACTTGCGATCTTACGGGCGAGGAAATCCCCTTAAAGAGATTAGAAGCAATTCCTTATGCAAACACAACTGTGAAAGCTCAAGAGATGCTTGAAAAAGGATTATTGTAAATGGCTTTTAAGATGAGTTGGAAGTTAAGTCTTTTAGCAATATCTATTTTTCTATTCGATGCGCTTTTAAAAATGTATGTGCATTACTTTGTGACACCCATGAACTTCTGTTATTTTCCTTATGGAGGAATAGGGGTTTTTCATGCACTGGGTATAGAATTTGTAATTACACATGTAATCAATAAAGGCGCTATGTGGGGGCTTTTTGCTAACTGCCAGTTTTTATTAGTCTCTATTCGGATTTTTATTATCGCAGCCCTTGGATATTATTTGTATGTAAAGCAGATAAGTAATTACCGTACAGTCTGTTTGATGCTGATCTTAGCAGGAGCTGTGGGAAATGTTTTCGACTGTATTATTTACGGTCATGTTATCGATATGTTTTGCTTTATTTTTTGGGGATATGTCTATCCTGTTTTCAATATCGCAGACGCTGCTATTTTTTGTGGAATTTTAATGATGCTATTAGAGACTACCTGCTTTAAAACGGTTGCGAGCTCTTTAAAATGACCATTTTTCGTATCAGCTCTCCTATTCAAGAAGGTCTTCTTCAGGTTTCCAAATGGATTAAAGTACAAGTTCTTTTAGATCAAGAAGAGATCGTAGATTTATTCAAGCAGCTAGATCCTTTTTATCTTGTAGCAGTTAGCAAACCTGTAAAAGAACAAAGCGCTCTTTTAGCACAAAATGATTTTCTGCAAGTTTACTTAGAGTATGTTCAATTATTAAAAAAAAGTAAGTTTGTTCAAGGTAGTTATTTTAGAGAATGTTTTTCCTGTGCAATGACGCGTTCTAAAGAAGTATTTTATGCAATGCCCGTATCAGAAAAGCGACTTTTAAT
Source organism: Candidatus Rhabdochlamydia sp. W815 (assembly GCF_018642185.1). NCBI lineage: Bacteria > Pseudomonadati > Chlamydiota > Chlamydiia > Parachlamydiales > Candidatus Rhabdochlamydiaceae > Candidatus Rhabdochlamydia > Candidatus Rhabdochlamydia sp. W815. Next base: position 2,618 of record NZ_JAAVTY010000114.1, read on the forward strand.
CAAACCAGTTTTGCCAGTTATTCAAATGCAAATGCATCAGTTTTTATTCTCTTTTACGGAGAAAATATTTTATCCTATGGTTTTGGGCCAGAACACCGTTAGCTGGGGGATTCAATTTTCTTATCCACAATTTTATCAAGATCCTAAGACAAAAGAAATCACACGAGTTATTAAGAAAGACTTATTTCCTAATACGGAATTATTTGCTCTTTTAATGAAATGGGTGAGACAATTCACTATTCCTACTCCCTTTTTGGTAGGAGAAGAGAGAATCAATGCTACTATTCGAATAGGCAAAAAATGTATGAGTTGGATTCATTCGCATCCACAACTACAACAGTTAGGGATTAAAGTGCTATGTCTGGATTGAAGATTGAAATTATTACTATTGGCAAAGAGCTTTTGGATGGCCGTATTGTAAATAGAAACGCAGCATTTATCAGCGCTCGTTTGTTTAAATTCGGTTATACAGTGGAGCGTCATACAACATTTTCAGATGATCTTCAAATACTAAGGAAAGGACTACAAGAAGCTTATGAGCGCTCAGATCTTGTAATCATTACAGGGGGATTAGGGCCCACTTTAGATGATTTAACTAGAATAGTCGTAGCTGAAATGTTTCATTGTAAGTTGTCTGTGAATGCTCTAGTAATAACTGATCTACAGAAGCGTTTTGGAAAAGAATTAGATATGCTACAAAACCAAGCTACAATTCCAGATAAAGCTCAACCTTTGCTCAATTCTGTAGGAATAGCTCCCGGATTACTTTTTCTTACAAATGATAAGATGGTGGTTTGCTTTCCCGGCATGCCTGCAGAAATGCAGCCTATGTTTGTGAATACATTTCTTCCTGTTCTTCAAGAAAGACACCCTCCTTTGCATAAACATGAGGTCTATTTGTATGCATGCTTCTTTAAAGAAAGTCAGATTGATCCCATTTTAAGGGAGTTACAAGCTCAATTACCGGAATTGGAAATGGGTATTTATCCTTCTTATTCTCATGTTACTATTATGTTGTCTAGTGAAAATAAAGCTTCATTGGAATATGCAGAAGAACTGCTCAAAGTCCAGCTAGATTCTTTTTTATATACAGCAGCAACAGGTAAAATTGAAGAGGCGATTCATAACTGGTTTATCAAAGAAAAAAAAACACTTGTTTTAGCAGAGTCCTGTACGGGAGGAACCATGGCTAGTTTGCTCACAGCTATTAAAGGGGCATCCGAATTTTTTTTAGGCTCTTTTGTAACCTACTCTTCTGCTCTTAAACAGCACATACTAGATGTACCTAAAAAAATCCTAGAAACAAAAGGCACCATTAGTGCCGAATGCGTTCTTGCCATGCTAAATGGCGCCTTAGAAAAAAGCCAAGCAGATGTAGGATTGGCTATTTCAGGCATAGCAGGCCCTACCAGTGACAGCTCTCATGAGAAGATAGGGACTATGTGGGCCGCTATGCAAGAAAAAGGGAGCAGTCCTTATGTTTTTAGATTGCAAATTACAGGAGATCGTCAAACAATTATTTTAAAAACAGCTTATTCCTTATTTGGTATTTTATGGCGTAAATTGGCTAAAAATATACCTCCACCTCAGGGTACAGGACATTAAAAGAGTAATTTGAATTTTTCTGGAAATTGTCCATTCCTTATTTTCCGCAGTCCTTATTATTGAAGCTATATTAAAAAAAATCATCTCATTTTTAAGTAAATTTTGTTTAGTTTTTGACAAACTAGAACATTCATTAACCTAATTTTTGAT
>NZ_JAAVTY010000115.1:0-4319 GCF_018642185.1 Candidatus Rhabdochlamydia sp. W815
CCATTCTTGGGAAAGAGGCTTAAATGAGCATACAAACGGACTAGTTAGGCAATATTTTCCTAAAACACAAAGCTTTTTAGATACGACTTCCAAGGATATAGAAAGGGTGGAAACTTTACTAAATAACAGACCTAGAAAGGCTCTCAACTTCGAAACTCCACTAGAAGTGTTTACGAGATTATCTACAAACATGCTATGCTCGGGTGCACAATAGATGTTTTTTCAAGTATTTATATGTTCTTTTTTGTGCACTTCAAGGTTGAAAGGGCCATGGATTTTGCTAAATTGTTTACGAGAAAGATCGCTTGGATAAGAGCGGGTCATAACTACCTCCAAAGGTTTTATGAAAACTATCATTATACCTTAATGAGAAGATTTTAAACAGGCTCTAAACATCTTAAATGCTTTACTCGATGCTGGAGTTAAGGTCGGAGTATAAGCAAAAGTTAATTATCGCAAAGGTAAAACTTCTCTTTGAACGCTAATGAAGCTAAAAATCTCAAAGCAATAGGAATATTAACAGAAGCTGAAAGAAATATTTCCAAATAACATCCTTGATGTTTTAAAAATAAAAGAAATCAGCTCAGCAAAGAATTTTATGCCACGATTATTTCCTATGCGGTATGCTTTCGTAAGAATAAAAAAAGAGCTTCCTTTTTAGTAAAAAATTTCTTATCAAAAAAAATAGATACTACCTAAAAAAACAGGTTTTAACTTGAAAATGCGTAAAAAGAAAACTAACTGGATTCTTTATCTAGCAGCTTTTCTGCTTGTGCTATGGCCTTTAAGTCAAAAAATATACTTAAGTCAATATTTTACTAAGGTTATCCTTCATCCTCAAAAAACAGGGATTACTACCCTGCATTTTTACGATGTAGAGCGCAAACGCCCTGTTGTTACAGAAATATGGTATCCTATTGATCCAGAAACACCATCTATCAATCCTTTAGGTATGTGGGTGCGTTGTGGAGAAGCAAGAGATGCTGTGTTAAGTAATCAAAAACAAACCTATCCTCTGGTTGTTCTCTCGCATGGCCATGGTGGAGATCGTTTTAATATTGCATGGCTTGCTGAAGTATTAGCTGCTAATGGGTATATCGTAGCTTCTATGGATCACTATGGCAATACTTGGAATAATAAAATTCCAGAGTTCTATATTAAAACTTGGGAAAGGCCTAAAGATGTCTCTTTTGTTATCGATCAAATTTTACATAATAGTTTATTTCAAGATCGTGTTAACCAAAATCGGATTGGATTTAGTGGGTATTCATTAGGTGCAACCACAGGTTTATGGATAGCTGGAGCTTGTGTAAAGGAAATTGAGCAAAGCACATTTCAACAAATCTGTAACCAACAATTAGGTAAAACTGTTTACCTAGATAAGCTAAAGGAAACGGATTTTAAGCAAGTATTCCAATCTTTCCATGATCAACGCATCTCTGCTTTTTTTGTAATGGCCCCTGCTTTAGGATGGATGTTTACAGAGCAAAGTTTAAAAAAGATTCAACCTCCATTTTATATCGTAGCATCAAAACAAGATGAAATTGCACCTCTAGAACAGAATGCAAAGTGGTTTGCTAAAATCATGAACCGCGTGTCGCTCAAAATTCTTAAAGGAAATGCTAATCACTATACTTTTCTCAATAGAGCCACAAGTGTTGGTAAGCGGTTTTTACATCCTAAATTCTATGAAGACCCTCAAGGAGTAGATCGCAAAAAAATCCAAGAAAGCCTTGCTAAAGAAGCCGTTCTATTTTTTAATCAAATGCCTTCTCAGTAAAGCCAATGATTGTCCCATTTCTTCCTGTTATTTGATCTCGGCGATAGGAATAAAAATCCTCTGCGTTGCAATATGTACACATGCTTGCAATCTCAATATGAGAAAGTAACACCCCTGCTTCCTCTAATTGATCTTTAGCAATAGCCCATAAATCAAAATGAAACGGTGTTACTTGGTATTTCCAGAAATCAGGGGTAAATTCCTTCTTATAGTTTTTAAACTCTGCGTGTTTTGGGCCAAGGCTTGGCGAAATGCAAACCAGTAAATCAGCGGGATTAGAACCAAAGGCTTTATGCATAGCTCTTACTGTTTCACGATATACATTAGCCACATTTCCTCTCCAACCTGCATGTGTATTGGCTATTGCCTTTCGTAAGGGATCATAAAAAATTGCAGCCTGACAATCTGCGTGAGTAATTAATAAGCCGATCTCAGACAAATCGGTTAGTAAAATATCACAATTTCCTACATCCTGCTTAAATGATTGTATCCATTCAGCATGAACTCCATGCACTTGGTTCCCCGTCACTATTTCTTTAAAATTAAATAGCTGCTGCACTTGCTTGCGATGATAAGTTACATGTTCGCCCGTATTTGCTCCCAAATTAAGCGATGTAAAAGGACCTTGGCTGATTCCTCCATGTCTTAAAAAAACTCCCGATTTAAGATGGGGAACCTCTTGTAAAAGTTCAAATTCTAGCCATTCGATCTCACCTGATTTTTTACGCAACATATAAATCCTCTAAAACCAGCTGATTTTACTAGATTTTGTTTTTAATAATAGTTTCACTTTTTAAAAAAGACCTTTTGCGTAGTTAAATAAAAATTTCATAATTGTAGATTCCAGCAATAAGATTGAACCGTAAACCAAACCTTTTTCTTCTGTTCCTATATTTGCCACTTAAAATTTTACATCTTTTTAGACTGCCAATCACGTTTTCATTAACAACTCGCTCAGAGGAAATCTCTTGATTCTGCTTTTTCTCTTCTTTTGTTAACGGCTTCTTCTTACTGGATTTTTTTGGAAGTCTTGAGTTTTTTTGAAAAAGCTGCTCTATCTTGCAAGAAAATGTTGTTCTTTTTATAAAAAAGTTTATATACTCAACCTCTTAATTTGAATGTAAACGAGTATATAGTAGTGCCAATTCAAACGGCTAGCTTAATGGGGTTCAAGTCAACGACTTGAAACTTGTCGTTAATCCTATATTTTTCTATGCGATTGAATCGGAACCACTATATCCTTTTTGGGGAGGAGACCTCTCTTGAAATTTCTTGGAGAACTATGAACCTATCTCATGCAGAACAGGGTACGCTGATCGAAGCCTTGGATAAGGCAAGAAGTAAAGTCTTTCAGAGAGGAGATCTTCCTTATATTTCTGTGGAACGACAGCTAGAGCTAGTTGAGGAGCTTTCGCAATTCGGCTTAGGACGCTTTGTTTTGGAAAGAGGAGGCTTGAATGGATATTGGACACATTACGTTGTCACTCATCCTCAGCAAGGGCTCTTGACGAGACTAGATGCTGAAAACAAACCTTTTACTGCCTTGGAGTCATTTATCCTGGATCAAGCCCCCACCAGCCTTGCCACTCAGGAACGCTTTCAGATTTTTAAACGAGAGATCCAAAAAAGACTGAGCAATAGCATGTCTTTAGCATCTGTCCCATGCGGCTTAATGGCCGATCTATTAGATCTGGATTTTTCTCAAATCTCTGGCTTTTCTCTTTGTGGGATAGATATTGATCCTGAGTCCATAGCTCAAGGCCAAGCGCTTGCCAGAGATCGTGGATTAGAGAGCAGATCTTCTTTTCTACAAAGGGATGCTTGGGACTTATGTTGTGATGGTAAATTTGATCTGATCACAAGTAATGGACTGTCCATCTATGAGCCCGACAATCAAAAGATTGTGGATCTATATCGTCAGTTTTTCTTCGCTTTAAAACCAGGTGGGTGGCTCATCACAAGTTTTTTGATTCCTCCACCCAAGTGGAATGCGGATAGGATCAATCCCGAACATGCACTCTTACAGAGAGCGATTTTTTCCGATATCCTCGAAGCGAAATGGCAAATATTTCGATCAGAAGAATTGGTAAAATCTCAGCTACTGGATGCCGGATTTGACGAGATCGAGATTATTTATGACCAAGCCCATATTTTCCCAACAGTAATAGCCCGGAGAATCTGATCATGAATACTTTCATCTCTAACTTCTTTTTATCGTTGTCCCTTGCCTGTGCTTCCTTGCTTTCGGCAAATGAAGTGCGCGATCACTGGAAAGGCAATGAATATGCAAAAAACTCTGAATCACAAAAAGCCATAGAATATCCTAAATGGGAATTATGTGATTATTATTTCCCTCTTTGGAATAAAAAAGATGATAAAAATTCTAAGCGTATTCTTGAAATAGTTTTAAAAAAAATTGGTTGGCGAGGTCAGAAAAAGCAGTGGTCAGAAAGAGAAAACAAGCTTTGTAATTATTGATGCTCAAAGTGTTAAAAATACTGATACAATGGGTTGTAGAGCGTTCTTTTGCGTGGATAGA
>NZ_JAAVTY010000116.1:0-4313 GCF_018642185.1 Candidatus Rhabdochlamydia sp. W815
TTTTAGATACGACTTCCAAGGATATAGAAAGGGTGGAAACTTTACTAAATAACAGACCTAGAAAGGCTCTCAACTTCGAAACTCCACTAGAAGTGTTTACGAGATTATCTACAAACATGCTATGCTCGGGTGCACAATAGATGTTTTTTCAAGTATTTATATGTTCTTTTTTGTGCACTTCAAGGTTGAAAGGGCCACTTTAAAAGGATCAAGCTATGGCAAACTATAAAACTCATACTGGATTCAATCTTTTCTTCATGCTACCTGCTTTAGTGGGTTTTGGTTATTATTTCTTTCAGCCCTCAGAGAAAGCTTTGATTATTTTTACGGCAACCTTTACCTATGCCACTTTGTTCATGAATCCAGATTTAGACCTTGTTCACAAAATAAAACTATTTTCCCTGCGTGGATTTATCACATTGCCTTTTCGTGGTTACTCCAAAATATTTAAACATAGAGGCATTTCCCATTCCTTTTTATTAGGTTCTTTTACGCGTATTATTTGGCTTAGCTCCATTCTATTTCTACTTAGTTTTATCTTTTCTTTTTCAGAGAATATCTTTTCTTTTTACAAACATTTTAAAACATACTTTATCTACGCCTTAATAGGAATTTGCTTAGCCGATTGGAGTCACCTACTTTTAGATGTAAGAAAAACAAAATAATTTTTTAAAAAAAATCAATAAAAATTTGAATTTCAAAAAAACAATCCTTTCTATCCCAGGAATTGTTTTTAGGGTTTTAATTGAAGATAATTAGTTGAACTCATATACTCAACGGATGCAAGAAAAAGCAATCTGAACTATTAGTTAAAAAGTCAAAAATGGAGCTTATGATCCTTTTGACGCCGTTTTCTTTCACATATTTTCTATAGATTATAAGGAATTCAAATGAGCTATCTTAAAGATTTCCAAACTCATATCGCTAAACACAACTATTCTGGAGTACTCAAGTTGTGGGAGGAGTATTGCGCCGGGGATGAGTTGGATATAGAAGAACTCAAAGCAATTTTACAAAGTATCAAATACTCTGAAATGGCCGATTCTTTTGGTCTACATGTACAAGAAATTCTGCCCTTGTGGCGAGTTACCCCACAGAGTCCTGGTTCTGAAGAAATATTCAAGCTTATCATTGATTTACAGACAATGAATGATGATGCCTTGGCTCAGATGACCTTAGATTTCTTGAAAGCTAAATACCCAAATGATCCTCTTTTTAACGAAAAAATTCGTTTAATAGGGCTACGCAATCGAGAAAAGTTCCAAGGCGCAGTTAGCAACTTTGAGCTGCTCTCTCATATGAAAATTGGAAATTATGTCTTTCATACAGGAGGATGGGGTGTTGGAGAAATTGTAGATTTTTCTTTTGTTCTCGAACAAGTGAGCATCGAGTTTGATTATGTTCCCGGAAGGAAAGATCTTTCCTTTGTAACAGCCTTCAAAGTTTTAATACCTATTCCTCCTGATCATTTTTTAGCTTTGCGGTTCGGAAACCCTGATTTGCTCGAAAAAAAAGCCAGAAAAGATCCAGTTGGTGTAATTCATATGTTATTAAAGGATTTAGGCCCTAAAACAACCGCAGAAATTAAAGATGAACTATGTGATCTCATCATTCCTGCTAAAGAATGGACAAGATGGTGGCAAGCAACTAGATCCAAGCTAAAAAAAGATACCTTTATTGAAATCCCTGAAGATATTAAAAATAGTTTTAAATTGAGACAAACGGAAATAAGTCATGAGCAAAAGCTCAGTGACGTATTACAAAGTAAGCCTAATGCAGACACTCTTATTGAAATGGTCTATGGATTTTTAAAAGATTTTCCAGAAACACTGAAGAATGAAGAGTTCAAAACAACCCTGAAGACCAAGCTCTCTGAAGCTCTTTTGCTTACTGACATCACTCCTGCTCAAAGCCTACAAATTCATTTCTTTTTGCAGGATTTAAAAGAAGAAAAAGAATCTGAAAATATAAAAGAAATTTTTAAAAACTGTTCCTCTATTTTTAAACTAATCGATGAGATCAAAATCATTAGTTTTAAAAAACGTTGCTTAAACCATCTACAACAAAACTCTGAAGAATGGCCACAGATTTTTTTAGATTTGCTTTTTTATATCGACATTTCTCCATTAAGAGATTATATCCTTTCTGCTTTACTCGTAGCTAAAGCCTCAGATGGCCTCATTAAGAAATTAGAACAACTATACATACATCCAGCTAAATACCCATCTGCTTTTATTTGGTACTTTCAAAAAGTCATTAGCCAAAAAACACTTCCCCTTTGTGATAAACAGGGCCGAACAAGATTTTTTGAAGGGCTTTTAGTTTTACTTAGCAGGATTGAACATCAACCTCTACAAAGAGACCTTGTTAAAAAGATTCATAATCTCCTATCAGCTGGTCGTTTTGCTATAGTGAGACAGATCATGCAAGAATCCAGCATTGAAGATGTAAAAGAATTTCTTCTTCTTGTTACAAAATGTCACTCTTTGAGCGATCACGATCAAAAAATCTTTGTCTCGCTTGCAGAAGTGGCATACCCTCAATTGGCTAAACTTCATAAAAAAGAGGTTCAAGAAGACCTTACTATTTGGACAACCCAAGAAGGATACCAAAAATTGCAGCAAAGAATTCAACAAATAGCCACAGTAGAAACCGTAGAAAATGCTAAAGAAATTGAAATTGCAAGAGCTCATGGAGACCTAAGAGAAAATGCAGAATTCAAAGCTGCCTTAGAGCGTAGAGACAGACTACAATCAGAACTAAAAACCCTATCTGATCAAATGCATCGCGCGCGTGTTTTGTCAAAAGAGGATATCTCTACTCAAGAAGTAGGAGTAGGATCTATTATTGATTGCAAAAATACTCACGGAGAAACAATAAACTACACAATTCTAGGACCTTGGGATGCTGATCCAGAAAAAAATATTCTTTCCTTTCAATCAAAGTTGGCTTCAACGATTAATGGTTTATCAGTAGGAGAGTCCTTTCGGTTTCAAGAAGAAACTTTTACCATAGAAGCAATCCACAGCTATCTTTAAAATTTTGAAAAGGAACTTTGCATCCAATGTCTCTGATTTGTTATATCTTTATTAAAACAAGAGAATAGCTTTATGCGTTTGATTATTGCCAGTAAGAATGTACATAAAATCAGAGAGTTTCGTGCTATACTTAAATTATTTCCTAAATTGGATCTATTAAGCTTAATCGATTTTCCCTCTTATACCCCTCAAGAAGAAATAGGAATAAGTTTTATAGAAAACTCCACTGCTAAAGCTATACATGCGGCTATTCAATTGGATGCGTGGGTAATTGCTGATGATTCAGGACTTGTTGTACCCGCTTTAAATGGAGAGCCCGGTATTTTTTCCCATCGTTACGCAGGGGATAATGCAACCGATAGACAAAATAGGCAAAAGCTGCTTAAATCTATGCAGCATTTGCAAGATCCCTTGCGCCATGCCTATTTTGAATGTGTAATCTCTCTAGCTTCTCCTGAGGGTTTAAAAAAGGCCGCTACAGGAAAAGTAGAGGGGGTTATTTTAGAAAAAGAAAAAGGCAGTTTAGGTTTTGGTTATGATTCTATTTTCCTAAAACACGAATATAGAAAAACCTTTGCTCAACTAGAAGAAGCTACTAAAAATAAAATCTCCCATCGCAGAAAAGCATTAGATAAACTTTTTCCTCTATTAGCATCTCTTATTTAATGCGCTACTTTGTAGATGGTTACAATCTGCTTTTTTATTTAACAAAAAAACGTACTCCCCTGCGCCAATACCGTCATGAACTCATCTCCTATTTCGCAAACTCTATCTCTTCTTTTTTAGATATTGTCTTAGTCTTTGATGGCAGTGATCCTCATGAAAAACACTCTACAAAACATCATATAAGCCAATTAGAGATCATCTATACCCCTTTAAGCATAACAGCTGACTTCTATATCTTCGAAGAGATTCAATTACACAAAAAACCAGCACACACAACAGTTGTATCCAATGATCAAGAGTTGATTAAACGCTGCAGAGCATTAAGAGCAAAAACCCTTTCTTTAACAGATTTTCTCTCTTATGTTGCTAAAAAAAACGAAAAGCAAAAAAGATCCATAGAAACTTCTGTCCAAGAAACTCCACAGGAAATTTCCCGTCTGTTAAAAATCTTTGAAAAGAAATTAAAAGAACCGTGAAAACCCTGTAAATCTCTTCAAGTCCTATTGCTTTTTTTAAGAGCCTGTTTAAAATCTTTTCAAAAGTAGAGCAATAAAAGCGAGAACCTCCATATTCAGGCTTGTATGTAGTTTTCTTTCGCAATTTTTCCAT
>NZ_JAAVTY010000117.1:0-4307 GCF_018642185.1 Candidatus Rhabdochlamydia sp. W815
TTTTCCAGAGCGTTTATAAACTATATTGGTTGTTCCACCGCGTTTATCGACTGTGATGGTTCCCCCAGAGCCTGGGATTGTTCCTTGAGAGGGTTTATAGTATGATTTGATGCCTTCAGGTTCTTCATAGACCATGATGTCTCCATCAGAGTATTCATAGACTTTGATGGTTCTTCCAGAGCGTGTATAGGCTACAGAGGTTACTCCATAGCTTTTATCGACTGTGATGGTTCCCTCGGATCCTCCATAGCCTGTATCTGTACCTGATCCTCCTACGATCACCTTGTCATCTAAGGGTGAAGGTAGTTTCATCGCTCCAATTGCATCTCGAACATTCTGGCTATAGCCTAAACCCCAAAGATCAAAAAACTCCCTCAAATCTCGACCTGATGCGCGACTTGCATTTAATACAAACCAGTCTTTATCCTTCTGATTCGTATCGAATAGATTCCCACTATCTCCGTAATTCCAAGCTTCTCTGTAAGCTTTGCCGAGCTTGGCGTAAAAATCATCTCCATAACTAAACAACAACTGCAAAAACATTAGTAGCCGTATGAACTCATTGTTTACATGCCCTGGCTTTTCAATTGATGTCCTGAAATCATAAGTTTTAGACGACATAGCATCAAAACCACCTTGAAGAACAGAAGGGTCAACCTTAGCATTGATAAAATTCGGCACTGATTTTGGATCCCAAAATCTATCATTTCCATACTCTGGATCATCGAGTCTAAAAATGGAAGCTCGGCTAATCTCATAACTCCCAAATTTATCTTGTTTCCCTTTAAAAAGGCGCTCGGCCACCATTTCATAAATATTGGCAGTAACTTCTGATTCAGATCCCCAAGACCATCCCATGGTATGTGCATGGCCTAACTCATGCCAATCAACAAACTCAGTTCTTGACTTTCTTCTGTTTGGGTCATTGCACACAGCCACCACATTAGCGGTGACATAGTCACCACGTTCAAAGGTTACAACTTGTAAATTTTGCGTTGGAAAATGGAAGGCTTTTGAACTGTCAAAGCCATTCAATTTGTCATAAGCTGTACTGATAAGTAAATATTCTGATAGCAATTTACCGATATTTAGAGGAAGTTTTTTAGCTACATCTCCTAAAATATATATTCTATCGCGGCCACTCATCATCATCACTTGATTAAGTGAGTTAGGATTCTGACTGATGTTTTCTCGCCACTCTTTTTGCGAGTTTAGTCCAAAAACAAAGATGGGAACTTTCTTCGTTTCATTCTTAGGTACAGCTGTAATCTTAATCCTTTTTCCCCAACTTTTCATATCTCGGTTATTATTAATGCAGGCTAGCATAAGCGGGCCTGATGTCGTAGCTGTATAAATAACCGTTTGATGCTCGACCAATGCCATCGAGTTTAATTCTATATAAGGATAGTAAGTTCCCGTAACAGTGAAACAATTCGTTTGAGGGTTATCCAGAGCATCCACTGTAATAGCAATTTCATCTCCAGGCTCCATGAAAATATCCGTGGGGAAGTAACTCGTTCGGCGGGTAGAAAGGTCAAAGGCCATACGGGTTTTATCATGGGTAGGGACAATTCTATCATCACTTCCTGCCCCTCCATACTCTGTTACCGGAATGAAATAGCGATTATTTTCTCTATCGAAATAAGTTTCCAGGTTGCGTTTTAACCAATAAAGCGGGTCATTGGGGTTGTTTGATCGGTTTATAGCGGCTGTGGGATCTTTATCTAAAAGCTCTGGCGTCAAATCAAACTGACTTAAAGCTTCTTTAAATCCCTGACGGTTTTTATAAGAAGCCCACCAATAAGCTTCTAGAGCTTGTGAGCGTAAGTTTATTGTTTTGTCAGAAGACTGCTTTTCTTCGATGAATTGGGACTCATAGCGTTGTATACTTTCATTTGAAGTGGCTACATGTGTAGTAGTTGAAAATTCCTCATATTCCGATTCTTCATATTCTGACTGTCTGTTTAGATAATTTTTGAAAAATTCACGGTCGTCTATAACAAAATTATCTCTATTGACGGAGTTAGCTATATCTTCCTCTATCCAAGTTGATTCATAGATTTTACTTTCGTTAGGCATAACACCTATCCATGTGTATCAATTGTTATCGGTTGAAAAAACCATATCTTATTAATATCGCCAAAATAACCCGGTGCAGATGAAGAAAACTTTATATTTTGAACTTTTGCTTGCCATGTTTTTTTACATTTCTTTGTTAGATGCACTCTGACTGTGAGTATGCAACCATTATGATATCTGGATCAGCAGCACCACCATAAGATTCTATATCTATTGTAATCTGATAGGGATAGGCACCATAGTTCGGGAAAAATACAATGTTTGTACGGATGATATTACATATCCCTACGGTCTCTGTGCGACCATTCGAGGTTCCCTGAACAATAGGTTGTTGATTCTGATTAACCCGACGGCCTGTTAAGAAGACGCACGTATATTTGCCTGCAGCTGTTCGATTTACACTCAGATTTTCAATGGCTTTTTCCGTGTTACCAAAATAACTCAAAACCTTAGCTGTAGGACCTTCAAATGCAAAATAAACATTTAACATGTTCTCATTTCCTTAATAATTCAAACAATAATTATAAAACTGCAACTACCAACTGTTGGTTTTTTCTATCTTCGTGAATTAATCCCTAAATCATAAAATTCCCTGCACAAATAAGCACGTTACCCACATTCACAAGCATACTTTTGATTCCAGCAGTGTAATTCACAACTCAACATGACTACTGATCTATCTACAAATTGTGTCACATTAAATGTGAACCCTAATAGAGTTAAAAGTGCAATTGGTAAAGTTACTGAATTAACTACGTTCTTAGTCTCAATTTGAAATCTCACAAGATAATTGTAACCTTCTTTGTTTTTAGGTTGATATTTAGCAGTGGGATTGAGGACATTGACTACAGTACCCGAATTTTCCGGACCTTGACAAGTCACGTTAATAACAGGATACGCCGCTTCTGTTTCATCAATATCAGCTTTTGTAAGAAAGCTGGCGGTGTACCGACCTGTGTTGTTACGTGTTATCTGCGTATTTCGAGATTTATCATTATAATTTACCAATCGACAGGGCACATTTATTCCTGTTGTAGATGGAACAAAAGCAATTTTGATAACTTCCATATATCATTCCTTAAGGGAACATTTTCCCAGATGTTACTTAATATCTTCTGAAAAAAGCCTATTAAAAAAAATGCAGGTTACTAAGGCTTTATGTTCATTTCTCAAAAGAACACTAGGTTGCATTCACCTCACAACTGATGCGCCATGAATTTTAATTCCTGAAGAAATTCAAAAAAATCAAACTCTATTTGATGGCTTCTTTTTTGCATTCTTTGGCTTTCGCAGAAGGTCTATTTTCTCATGAATTAATCACCTACATCCTAAAACATCTCAAAATTGATACAGTACATTGGGGAATCCCTTCCTTGATTATTTTAAAAACAGCACGCTTTTTAAGATGATAAAAGAAATTTAAAAACAACTTTTCTTTTATAACTATTTATATACCTTAATTAAGGTGAATATGCGTATATAGCTAGATTATGTAATTAAACTAAAGAAATCTCGAAATCCATATTTATTATTATTCCACCAGCTGGAACATCCGCTTGCACATTAGCTGCATTGAATAAAACCAATGGGAATGTAAATAAATAGGAGTAACCATCCGAGTTCTGTGCCTGGTAGGACCAATAGGTAGTTTGATAAGGTAATACTATCGACCAACCTCCCGCAGCAGCAGCTTTTGCTGAAACCGTCTGTGACTTTAAGCAAGCCTTTTCAATCACCTCATCTGCGTTTCCTTTTGTTAAAAAGCTCAGTGTGAAAGTCCCAGCAATTGCGCTTGCAGCTAAGACATGGTTGCGATTCATGTTCTGATCAGAAAACTCGGATGCAAAAATATTTTTAGGCACTCCAGCTATTGGCGTAGGAATATCAAATTCAAAGTGAACTACCCGTTTCATGCTCATATCATACCTCCTTAAAAAAATTCTATCCCTAGCAACTAACAAAGATTTTGTTTGTCACTTCATTTTGACTTAGCACTTCGTGCTCTCCTCATCATATCGATAGCTATTGACATTGACAAAGCTCAGTATAACTTTTTTTAGTTTTTGCAGAGAGTCTATTTTCTCTTTTTACTTAAACTAAAAATTTTGATTCATATATTTTATATGAACCTATCTTGAATTAAATTTACTGTTTTAAAGATACTTGCCGACTTAAGAAATTCATCCAATATCCCAGTAGTCCAAACATTAATAGTCCGTTCCAATATA
>NZ_JAAVTY010000118.1:0-569 GCF_018642185.1 Candidatus Rhabdochlamydia sp. W815
GGTAATAAGACAATAGATCCTATCCATATGGTAAGCGCTTTTGCTTCTGAGCAAAGTCTTGTGTTGGGACATCTTAAATGTTCTGGAAAAGGAAAGGAACTAGAGACCATTCAAAGCCTGCTTACTATATTAAATATTAAAGGAGTTGTTGTAACAATCGATGCAGCCGGTTGTCACAAAATAGTAGTAGAACAGATTTGTTCCCAGGGAGGAGATTATGTTATTGCTCTTAAAGGCAATCAAGACCACTTACATGCAGAAGCTCATAACTTTTTTGAACAAGCACAGAACGTTATACCGGAAGAAGCTAGCTGTGATTATTGGCGGTCTGAAAAATGTACTCGAGGACGTAGTGAGATAAGAGAAGTATGGGCGACTGAGAAATTGGAAGAAGCTGCATAGCTTGTGATATGCGTAAAAGTACAGAAGAAATCGCAAGAGAGGAATAGCTGTGAAATTCGGTATTTTATTTCAAGTCTACCTGCTAATGCAGAACGTCTTGCAAAGGAAGTGCGTAATCACTGGAGCATCGAAAACAAATTGCATTGGCAACTTGATGTTAATTTCCG
>NZ_JAAVTY010000118.1:640-4285 GCF_018642185.1 Candidatus Rhabdochlamydia sp. W815
CTACTTTGAATCTTTTACAAAAAGATAAGACAAGCAAGGTCAGTTTACGTAAACGGCGCTTCATTGCATCATGTCGTAAAGATTATTTATTAGATCTGGTAAATGCAAAGGAAATTCTTCATGCTTAAGCCCTGATGTTCTAATAGTAATCATATTTATTAACATTTATAAATCTTTAACTTGGGTGTTTAAATGACTTCTCCGATAGGTGACAATTTTCATATTGAATCTTGTAATAATTTTTTACATAACAAGGATAAAGTAGCGAATAGTATTCAATCTTTTTTTGTTACAATTTCCACTCAACAATCTACAACCTCTCAAAATACTCGTAAATATGAGATTAAAGACTCAGAATCCCTAATAAATCTTGCTAATAGGCTTATTCAGAATCGCGGTGCCTTTTCCATTCAGGATGACGAAGGTAAAATTTCTCAATATATTCAAAATTATGCGATTGAAAATGAGGACATCCGAATAGAGCTTGCTAAGCTTGCTATACAAAATAATCCATATAAAGCTTCTGAATTTATTCAGAACTATAAGATCAAAGATGAGAAAATACGAGTAAAACTTGCAAAGCTTGCCGCTAAGAGGGATGGAAAAGGAGTTTCTTAATACATTAACAGATATAAGATTACAGATCAGGAGGCTCTAACAGAGCTTGCAAAGCTTGCTGCTCAGAATAATGGAGAAGGAACATCGCAATACATTAAGGAATATGGGATTGCAGACGAAAACATCCGAATACATATTGCTCTATATGCTGCTCGCAATTTTAGAGGGAAAATTTCTCAGTACATCAAGAACTATAGAATTAAAGACCAGAACTCCCTAGTACAGATTGCAGCGCTTGCTGCTCGGAGTGATGGAGGAGGAACATCGCAACACATTAAGGAATATGGGATTACAGATCAGGAAACTCTAATAGAGATTGCAAAGCTTGCTGCTCAGAGTGATGGAGGAGGAACATCACAATACATTAAGGAATATGGGATTACAGATCAGGAAACTCTAATAGAGATTGCAAAGCTTGCTGCTCAGTGTGATGGAGGAGGAACATCACAATACATTAAGGAATATGAGATTACAGATCAGGAAGCTCTAATAGAGATTGCAAAGCTTGCTGCTCAAAATAATATAAGGGAAATTTCTGAATTTATTCAGAATTACGGAATTAAAGATCAAAAATTTTTAATGACAGTTGCTGAACCTTGTGTTAAGAAAGATAGGGAATTTTCTAAATTTATTCAAAATTATAAAATTGTAAGCGAAAAAGATCGAATAGATCTTGCCAAGCTTGCTGTTCAGAAAGATGCAGGTATAACTTCGGAATTTATTAGGAACTATAAGATTACAGACCAAGACGCCTTAACAGAAATTGCTAAAAACGCGGTTCAGAAGGATGCTAGAGCTTCTATGTTCATTAAGAGCTATAAGATTAAAAGAGAGGAAGATCGAATAGATCTTGCCAAGCTTGCTGTTCAGAAAGATGCAGGTACAACTTCTGAATTTATTGGGAACTATAAGATTACAGACCAAGACGCCTTAATAGCAATTGCTAAAGACGCGGTTCAGAAGGATGCTAGAGCTTCTATGTTCATTAAGAGCTATAAGATTAAAAGAGAGGAAGCGCGAGTAGACATTGCTAAATTTGCTGCTCAGAATAATGGAGTTGCAAATTCTCTATTCATTAATAGCTATGATATTATAGACAAGGACTCTCTAGTTGAAATTGCTCAATTAAGCATTAGAAAGTCTATTGCGAGCAATACAATATCTGAGATTTGGGAATATTTACCTAAGTATGATATTTCAGATACAAATATACATCTGAATAGTCTTCAACTACTGTGCGCTTGTTACTATAGCTTGTTAGGCAATAAGACTAATGCTACAATCGAAGGCTTTATAAAACAGCATTATGCAGAGATTGAAGAGCTTGATTTATTTCCTAATTTCCAAAAAAAATTAGAGGAGCTGGGCGGGGAAATTCTTAAAGCTACAGAAGAGCTCAAACAAGAAAAATTAAAAAAGGAAAAACAAAGAACGCAAGAAAGGTTTTCCTTAATAGCAAGGTTTTGTAAAGAGAAAAGCATTGTTCTAGAGTCAGATATACAAGATTTTTTTATTAAAATTTTGAAACATCGCAACCCAAAAGAAGCTTGTTTTTTAATCCAAGTTCTTATGGAAAACCTTAACAAACCCTCGTATTTTTCTAACTATCAATTACTCATTTCTAAGGAGAACAAAAAAATAGAACATTTGATTCTTCCCATGATTATTATTAATCAGATAGTTACCGAGTCTGATCAAAAAGAAGTTTCTTTACAAAATGCTCAGAAAATTCGTGAATTTCTTGCAGGAAGCGCTCAAAGAGCTAGTCTTAGAGATGCTAAAGGGTTCCTACCTAATCTGCTCCAAGCATTAATAGCTCTATCTTCTTATTCTAGCGTTTCCTCAGAAAAAAAACTCTATCTCCTTAAACAGTGTTTCTCTTCCTCTTTAGAAAAACCCCATTGGGAAAAATCTTGTAAGCAATCTTTAGATATTGTGCGTGTTCTTGGAGATACAAATTTGTTGCCAAATATTCTTGAAAAACTAGACGAAAATTACGAGTTTAAAGATATTACAGAGCAATTCAATGAAAAGTTACAAACAGAGATTTTTGCTTTTAATACACAAATTAGCGATTTTCATGAAAAATACTTACAAGTTGAAAATAGCCTGCGTGTCCCCTTAGGACTAGTCAAATATGCGAGCAATGTAAAGTCTCATCAAGAGCCCAGAGTTTCTGAGGAACTTCAAAGGTTAGTAATAAACATTTTTGAAGGTACTATCCAAAAAGAGCGTTACCAAACAAAAAACAATCCTCATCTACAACGTATTGAAAAGGAAAACCCTAAACTATTTAACGATTGGCAAAAGACACAGATTCCAGAGGAGAAAGTTGTAAGTAATAGCAAAAAGAGATCTATTAATTTCTATGCTTTTTTACAAGAAAAGATTCTTACAGACAAGCATTTTACTGTTGCTCCTCAACAGTTAATACAATATCTCCAGGATGCTGAAAAGTCGCTTCCTATTGATAATTTGAGTAAGACAGACCAAGAAATTTTTCTTTTATGCAAGGATCTGTGTAATTCTTCCATAGTCTTTCAAAAGAAACTCGAGCTTCTTAAGAAGCTATTAAATGTATTATATGAGTGTGAATTCAAAAATGATATTAAAGCTTTGATTGTAGGTTTAACAACAACTAGTCAAAAAAATGTCCTTATTGTTGATACGGATGATTGGCAAGATCTTTTTCTTTCTGGAATAGAAGTATTAGGGAGCTGTCAAAGAATTGATGGGATTCCTTCTCTCAACGTATGTCTTATGGCATATGTTTTAGATGGTAAAAATCGACTTCTTGCCATTAAAGATCATACCAATGGAAGAATTTTAGCTCGCTGTATTCTCCGTCTTTTATGGGATCCAAAAGAAAACACACCAGTTCTTTTTCAAGAGAGGATCTATCCTTTCTCCGCTCCAGAATATGAAAAGCTTTTAAATAGCTTAGCAAACACCCGTGCAAAAGCCTTAGGTCTTGAGCTATATACGCTTAATCAACGAGATGACTTAAGCGATAAAAAAAGCTCTCTT
>NZ_JAAVTY010000119.1:0-4224 GCF_018642185.1 Candidatus Rhabdochlamydia sp. W815
TCCTTGTGTTTGATTGTTAAAAATCACAATAGAGATTCTTTCATCGCCTGCCTATTCTTTTTTTAATTCTTCTGTGCACTTCAAACTTGAAAAGACTGTTTAAAAAAACTTAAGAAAATAAAATTAACTTTCCCATTTTGAAACCATCCTTAGTTAAAATTAAATTACATCTTTATGATTTACAAATAATCTTATAAAAGATTATGCTCGCCCTTTTTTTGATACGTCAATCTAAGGATATCTCCTATGAAAAAGATGATATTTTTTCTATTTCTTATTGTTTCTACTTTTTTTTTCATTAAACGTCAAAATCTAGAGCGACAAACTCAAAAACTTCATTTACATATGAAAGCAGAGCCAAAAACAATGGATCCTCGTAAAGGAGGAGATTGGTATTCCTCGCAAATGCATTCTCTATTTTTTGAAGGACTTGTAAAACTCTATCCAGACCAATGCTTTAAACTAGCTCAAGCCGAATCGTACGAAGTATCAGAGGATTATCTCATCTATACTTTTCACTTAAGAGATACGGTTTGGTCTAATAACACTCCCGTTACGGCCTATGATTTTGAGCAGTCTTGGAAAGATATTTTAAATCCTAATTTTCCCTCCATGAATGCCCAATTATTTTATCCGATAAAAAACGCAGATTTAGCAAAAAAAGGACTTATTTCTCTTGATGAAGTAGGAATTAAAGCAGTAGATACAAAAACCCTTGTGATTACTTTAGAAAAGCCTACCCCTTATTTGATTAATTTGCTTTCTTTTTGTGTTTTTTCGCCTGTCAATATCAAAAATGATAGAGAAAATCCTAATTGGGCTCACTCTGCAGGCCCTAACTTTATATGCAATGGTCCTTTTGTATTAGAAAAATGGGAATATGGGGATGAAATTATTGCTACCTCTAATCCTCATTATAGAAAAACAGAAGATGTGCATTCAGAAAAAATTATCTTCCACATCGTTGAAAATGAAGCAACCACTTTACAAATGTTTGAAAAGGGTTTAGTGGACATCATTGGAGATTCTCTAACCTCTATTCCTTTAGAAGCCATTCCCGATCTAGAGAAAAAATGGAAAATTTCTAGAGAATCAACTCCTACTACTATGATCATTGCTTTCAATACTGATAAAGCTCCTTTTCACCATTCTAAAATCCGTAGAGCTTTTAGCTTAAGCCTTAATCGTCAAGAACTAGTAGATAATATCGTCTATCAAGCAAGTTCCATTGCAACAAATATGATTCCTCCTTTTTTAAAACAAAATCGCAACCGTTCTTTTTTTAAAGACAATGATGTAAGCCAAGCTAAGATCTTACTAGAAGAAGCAATGGAAGAACTAGGCATTACTAAAGATGCCTTTGATGGGGTTACCTTATATTATCAATCTCTCTCTTCTACAACAAGCAAAGTCATGCAAACCATCCAACAGCAGTGGTTAGATGCTTTAGGCATCTTTATTAAAATAGAATCTTTGGACTATAGAATTGTTGTGGATAGGCTAACAAGTGGAGATTATTTCATGTGTTATACTCTTTGGAGCGCGATGTATCACGATCCCATGAGTATTCTTGAGAGATTCAAATATAGAACCTATGCGAAAAATTTTACAAATTGGGAAAATGCAGAATACATTCAACTACTCGATCGTTCTTTTTATGAGCAAGGCAAAACACGCTTTCGCACTCTAGAACAAGCAGAGGAGCTTTTCTTAAAAGAAATGCCTCTCATCCCTCTATATCATATGGACTTTGTTTACATTGTAAATCCACGCTTGAATATACCGTTGTGGGGAGATCGATTATTACTGCCGATACCTTCTAAAGATAAAAAAAGTAGAAAGAAATGAATATGCTTATGTATCCAGATTCTGATTCTATGAAAAAACCTTGCAATTTGAGTGATTATATAAAAATTGTAATCGCTGCTGACGAAAAAGATATAGAAAACCTTGATCTCTTTTCAAAATTTATTAGTAAATCTTTGGAAAAGGTTTTACCCGATGAATTTATGAAAGATTTTCTAACAAATCCCTCTCAAGAAAAAATGCGTTCTATGGTTTTAGAACTTAGGAAAAAACAACCTCTTATCTCATGGGATGATCCTTATAAAGCTCCTTGCTCCATTAAAATGAGTCTAATCTGTGCTTCTGAATTTACCACAGGTATAGGAAGATATTTTTGCGATATTTTAAGTCAATGGTTAATCCCTGGAAAGCTTTTAAACATCTCTTGCTCTTGTGGAGCAAATATTGCTTTTCATTGCTCTCCTAAGCAATCCTTTTATTTTCATCAAATTTACATAGATATATTAGACAGCAATGATCTGATGCTTTTAAAAAGCAATATATCTAGCCTTCAAAAAGAGATTTATCTGAATATTTTAGCAGTGAGATATGCTCGTCGAGTGATTTCAATTAAAAACCTATCCGCTGAACAAAAACGTTTTATGATTAAAGAGAATATCGCCTCTTCTTTGAATCGCTCTACTAAAGAGCTCGATAGCAGTATGTTTAATTTGATGCATAGTTTGTTTTTGCAACTTAACGCTGAAAAAAAGATTTCTCGTATACAACCTAAATTTAATCCTTCTTTAAGACAGAAAGCAAAAATTTTTGATCGAGATATCTTTGAAGAGATTAGATATTATTCTTTTTTATTTGGCAGCCGATTTACCGCGGCAAGAGAAATCCGGCATCTCATTCGTTTAGTTTCCTTTCAGTATTTATTTAGGAAAAATTTACTCTATCAACTTGCTAAAAACCCTGAAAAAAGACACTTAATTTTAAAAATTTTCCGCGCTTATCTCTTCTCTAACTCTACTCAAGAGCATAAGCCTGTACTAGGTATTATTGGTGGTATTAATGTATTAAAAGAAAGCGAGCTATTTGAAGAGCGTCACATATTAGAAGCTATTCGCCATTGTTTACCTAATGTTTCCAAAGTAGAAAATTCTTTTGTTCTTGATCGTAGAACCCATGATCCTATTCGTCTTTTCTATCTAGAAATTGAGAAAAGAGACAACACTCCATTTAGGATGGATGAAATTAAAGAGTTACGTAAAAGTTTAAATCGAGAATTAAAAGAAAATATAGAAAGTATAATTCATCCTGTTTTAATGCCTCGTAATGAAGAAGAAATCATACGAAGCATTGTATTGCTCAGCCGCCAACTAAAATATATTAATGATCTACCTCAGGTCACTATCTCTTTTAATACCCAAACAAAACATCAGCTCATATTTACCGTTATTTTGCTAAGAGTTCTTAATGATTCTTCCCCAGATATTATCCAGTTATTCAGCAAAGCGAACACCTCCCTTAAAATTGAGCGGTTAGAGGTTAAATCTGCGGGATTAGTTAGAAAGAAATATCAAAAGGAAGCAAATATCTTCTATGTAGCTCTTAGTAAAACTCCATTCCTGCGTAGGTTTTCTATTGATCTGTTTAAAGCCCGTCAATTTCTTTCTTCTGAACTCAATCGTATTTTCAAAGGGGGCATTCGCGACTTCAATGGAGGTATTCTTTCTAAACAACAAGAGGTTTTCCACGAGCTTTGTAGCTCTTTTAAAGAGCTCTCTTCCCATGAAAATTTTTTACTAGAAAATTTCTTCTATTCACTTACTCCTCCTTTAAGCCAAACCTTAATTATGCCTTCTATACTAAAGATGCTTTTTAACATGATGCTTAAAGCAATTAACGCAGACTATACCCACACCCCTATTTTTTATAAAACTCAAACTAAAGATGAATTCTTTTTAATTATGGTTGCTTCCCCCTTTACAGTTATTAAAGAAAAAATAGGGCACCTCGTCAATAAACTCTGCATTCCTCCTTCCGATCTATGTCATACTCAAGTAAGCATCTACGATACTCATTGCATCGGTTATATTTACCGCAGAAATGATCAAACCTCTTATCAAAAGCTCTGTTCTAATTTTGATGAATTTCTACAACAAGATCTTAGCTGGTTACTTTCCCAAGAAAAATTAAATCTAAACTAAAGATTTTTTAGTTTAAGCTAAATTTGACTTGCATGGAAATAGGGCCCTTTCAACCTCGAAGTGCACAAAAAAGAACATATAAATACTTGAAAAAACATCTATTGTGCACCCGAGCATAGCATGTTTGTAGATAATAGATTTCTTGCATAACCCCTTATTTTAAAGCTTTCATTTATAGATTCCTAATCTTAACAAAAGCATTTCCAGCTATATCGCTCAAACA
>NZ_JAAVTY010000011.1:0-23086 GCF_018642185.1 Candidatus Rhabdochlamydia sp. W815
AACTTTTTGCTTTTTCAAATTTCATCATGCCCTTACGTATTTTTAAGGGCATTATTTTATACAAGGGCTTTTTTATTTCCTAGTTTTGAAAGAGCTCTATTGCTCTACTTTTGAAAAGATTTTAAACAGGCTCTTAGTTAAATCTTAATTTAAAAACAAACGAGTATAGGTAGCACTTCATTGACAGTGTCACCCCTAGAGATAAAGAGATATTAAGACAGGGATTCTTCCGGAGTTTTTTCTAGATTATAATGAACCTCCCACATTCTTCGGAACTCAGGACAGTTCTCTAATAGCTGCTCTTTGGTTCCCTCAGCAATTTTAGCTCCTTGGGAAAGATAAATGATCTTGTCTGCGTGTTCAATCGTAGAAAGACGGTGTGCAATGATAATCTGAGTAATCTCCCCTTTTAAATTGATAATCGCATCTTTAATATACATTTCGCTAATGGAGTCGAGCGCAGATGTTGCTTCATCTAGAATAAGAATAGGTGCTTTTTTAACAAGGGCTCTTGCAATAGCCAGGCGTTGTTGTTGTCCTCCAGAGAGATTCTGTCCTGATTCCGCAAGTATTGTCTCATATTGATCGGGTAAGCGCACTATAAATTCTTCAGCGTGGGCTTTTTTAGCTGCTTCTTCAATTTCTTGGCTAGTAAAGGGACATCCAAAAGCAATATTAGCACTAATTGTATCACAAAATAAAAAAGGTTTTTGAGAAACAAAAGCAATGTGCTCCCGTAAGGATTTTTGCGTATAGGCTTTTAAAGGTTTTCCATCAATACGAACTTCTCCTTGCTGAATATCGTAAAGACGAGGCATTAATTGTACAATTGTTGATTTACCAGCTCCTGTGGGGCCAATAATGGCTACAGTCTCTCCTTTGCGAACGGTAAAGGAGATATCTTTTAAAATCCAATCCCCTTGATAACGAAACCACACTTTATCAAATTCTATCGAATCAAAAAACCCGGTAAGTTCCGTTGCATCTGGGTGATCTTGAATATCGGGCTTAATGTGTAGTACTTCAAACATCCTCTCAGCAGCTACAATGCCGCGCTGGATATTTCCATTTTCATCAGCAAATTTTTTAACGGGTTCATACACGAGCTGAAGCATGCCACAGAATACGATCAACTGCGATAAGCTCATCCCAATTGTATAAAGACCAAATAAAACAACACAGGCTAAACACAAAGTGGTAATCGCATGTAAGATAGGACGAGTCAAAAGACCATATTTGGCTGTTTTACTTTCTAAAACAGCCATACGTTCATTTTGTTCTTTGTATTTTCTCAAAGAAAACCCTTCCATAGAAAAAATCTTAACCGTCTGTATGCCAGCTAAAAATTCGATCAATATATTGGCAAAACTCTCCTGATTTTTTTGTAGTTGGCGAGAAACCCTCTTAACTCTACGGGCTAAAAATACAATGGGAATAATAATTAAAGGCACTCCAAAAAAGATGACAAGAGATAAGCGCCAAGAAAGATAAAAGCACATGGACAAACAAGTAATAATCGTAAAAGGCGTTTGCAGATAATTCGTTAGCCAAGAATTAATAGAAGTAGCTATCTGTCCTGCATCACCAACGACTCGAGCAGAAAGGCTACCAATATTATGCTGCTGATAAAAACTCATCGGTAAGGATTGAATATGCTCAAAGTACTGCTGGCGCAAATCCCGGCTAACGCGAATAGCAAGTAATTGTGTAGTATAGCGGCTTGCAAAAAGCCAAATTGCTTTAAAGATCGCAACAGAAATCAGGACTAGGATCAAAGCTTTAATATTATGAGAAAGGCGGAGTTTTTGCTTTACCTTAGCAAGCATCCAACTTAATGGATTACCTTCGCTTTTTTGTGCAATAAAAGAGGTGGCTTGTTGTTTTGTGATAAGTCCTGTGTGATCTTTATCAATCAGGTCCCATTTCTCTTGCACTTGTTCTAAAGCAACCACATCTCGACTGTTTTCTTTAGAAAATAAGATAAAAAAATCTGCTCCATTATTGGATAATACACCTAGAGCGAACATCTCCATTTGACTAGAAATCGTTAGACAAAGCAATGTAAAGAAAGTGATGATAAATAAATATAAATGGCGACAGCTTCTTAGAGCAGCATCTAAAAGTAATTTCATAGTAATTCCTTGAATCTAAGGATTACTCTTGAGGTAACCCCGTATCTTCAACTAAGAATTTACCAATTTGCCGATATTTTTGATAGCGTTGTTCAACAAGAACATCGGGATCTATATGTGTTAGCCTCTTATATTGCTCAAGAACATATCTTTTAACTTGAGCATATATAAAAGATGGATCGTGATGAGCACCACCTAAAGGCTCCTCAATTTTTGCATCCACAATCTTGAATTTTAATAAATCTTCCACATGCATTCTTAAAGCTTTAGCTGCGGTTTCATTCTGATTAGTGTCTTTCCAAAGAATAGAAGAACCTGCTTCTGGAGAAATTACGGAATAATAAGAATGCTCTAACATCCCTATTACATCGGCTACTCCTATTCCAAGAGCTCCACCAGAGCATCCTTCCCCTATTAAAATAGCAATAATTGGAGTAGAAAGACGGCTCATTTCAAAAAGATTCTGTGCAATGGCCCATCCCTGACCTCTTTCTTCTGCAGCAAGACCTGGATAAGCACCTGGAGTATCGATTAAACACAAAATAGGCAGGTGAAATTTAGCGGCAAGACGCATATATCTTAAAGCCTTACGGTATCCTTCTGGATGAGGCATTCCAAAATTGCGATGCAAACGACTTTCTGTATCATGACCCTTTTCTTGTGCAATCACCATAAAATTCACATCATCTATCTTTGCCAACCCGCATATAATTGCAGGATCGTCCCCAAATGCCCTGTCTCCATGTAATTCAATAAATTTTTCCGTTAAATTGCGAATATAATCAGTTGCTTTGGGCCTTTTAGGGTGGCGACTAATGGTAACTCTTTCCCAAGGGGTTAGCTGAGAACATATATTTTTTTTTAGTTTTTCTAACTTTGTTTCTAACTGTTCTATTTCATCTTCTGTCCACAAAGTGCTATCTTTTTTATTTTGCTCTTTTAATTGAGATATTGTCTTTTCGTATTCTACAATCTGTTTTTCATGGGCTAACATAATGTTTTCCTTTTTCTAACGCGAAGGCGTTGCCACTTCTATACCAGGCAGGGTGGCTTCTTTAAAATCTTTCACAATTTCAATAAATGTTGGCTTGGTAATTACAATGGAAAAAAGCTCCTCTATATCTTTTGAGGCTAATCGAATACATCCATTGCTGCTATAGTCTCCAATGCACGTCAAATCCTCTACAAGCTGTCCGCTAGAATCAGCAACCCAGGGAGAACCTTGTAATCCATAGCCTTTAGCTGGTTCAGAAGTACGTTCTACTTCTTGCTCAAAAGGGATCCAATGAGTACCAAATACTGTAATCATTTCCACCGTTTTATTTTGGTAAACCCCTTTGCTTTCCAATTGATAAGTAGCAACTCTCTTTCCCAAAAGATATTTGCCAAGAGGCGTTAAACTACCAGAGGGTTTGCTAGGATCTAATTTGCCTAAACCAATAGAATATGTTTTTAACAATACCCTCTCATTAGTTCCCGTATCAAAATAATAAAATCCCATTTTGCAACGAGAAATATCTACAAGCAGATAAAATTCCATTTTTTTATCTCTGCGAAATACATTAAAGCGATTTCCTTCTACTATCCTTCTTTGTGAAGGATACTCCCCTTTTGCACCTAGACTGCGTAAAATAAAAGAAGAAGAGGTTTGATAGTAGTCAGCGTAATCATTTAACCAAGCAGGCCTACCTACTAACCAAGAAACAGAGCTGCTATAAGAAATCGTCTCGACAATCGGAAATTGAGAAGTTGAATTTTTAGAAAAGAGTTGATAAATCCGATTTATACAAGGCAAGTCTCCATTTAGCGAAA
Source organism: Candidatus Rhabdochlamydia sp. W815 (assembly GCF_018642185.1). Lineage (NCBI taxonomy): Bacteria > Pseudomonadati > Chlamydiota > Chlamydiia > Parachlamydiales > Candidatus Rhabdochlamydiaceae > Candidatus Rhabdochlamydia > Candidatus Rhabdochlamydia sp. W815. The sequence continues at coordinate 3,945 of NZ_JAAVTY010000011.1, forward strand.
GCGGTTTAGTATAAGGCTTTTTTATTTCTACTTTTTGTTGCACAATTATAGGAGGATTCGGGTTTTTCTCTATTTGGCCACTTACTTGCTCATCATGAGCTCTACTTTTTTTAATCATAGCTGTAATTGCTATCATAGAAAACAAGGCAGTTGAACCAATCAGTAGAATTCTTGCAATAGCCAAATGTAGCCTCTCCTCGTTTAAGGATTAGATGATAAGGGTTAAACTCATAATACGTTTAATTTTAACAAAATATCGATTAATCCAACTAAGATAGTAAAGATTGTAAACTATTTCAGATTAAACTAAAATAAAATAATGAATAGAGAGCACCCCATTATATAGAGATAAAAAGTTGCATTTCAACTATTTAACAACAAGAAATGCAACTTGATTTGAGTTAACTAATCGGCACATTTTTATATACAGATTGGTGCTCTGTGGCTGTGGCTAGTTTTCTTTTCTTTTCCATTAGCTTACGCATTTTCTTACCTGGAGTAAATTTTACAGCCAATCGAGCCGGAATGATAATAGGAACAGCTGCGTTTTTAGGATTACGACCTATTTTCTGCTTCCGCTCTACTACTTCAAAAACCCCAAAATCGCGTAATTCCAGACGATTTCCTTCAGAGAGATAATCCGTTGTTTTATCTAAAAATGATTGAATCACATTGCGTACATCGTTAGGATGCAATCCTCGATGTCTAGAAATCATCTGAATCAACTTTTTTTTAGTAATTGTTGCCATAAATCTTGCTCTCCTTGTTTCTAAATATAAGCATTTTCAAAATACCTCTCTTTTCTCTTTCAAAAGAAAAGAGCGGTATTTATCTATTTACATTCACTAGGCTCATTGTTGTATCGTCTTGATTTTCAATCAAGTTGTTTTTTATAAAAAAAAATCGACATCTCTTAACAAAGAGAGTGAAAAATGTAGTTTGTCTTCAAACTATTTTTTAATAGAAACTAATATTTTTTTTCTTTTACCAGAACTGAAAACTAAAAACCGACCTGCAATTGCCATTTCTGGTTCAATTAAAAAATTGATATCATGAATTTTTTGATTATTGAGATACGCGCCACTATTATGAATAAGCCTTGCTGCTTCGCTTTTACTAGAAACAAGGCCTATTTTCACAGAAATATCTATATATTTTTGACCAATTAACTCGGACTGTTGTACATATTCAACGGGCATATCATTAGCTGAAATCTCTTTTAACACATCAAATTCTAAAATTGCTTTACCACCAGGAGCTAAGCACTGGGTAACTTTTTGAGCGATTTGCAGTCCTGTGCTTCCATGAATCAGCTGAGTCACCTCTTCTGCTAAACGCTTTTGTGCCGTATTGGGAACATATTCTGAACTCTTTATAGATCTCTCGTATTCTGCAATTTCTTCTAAGTCCATAAAGGTAAGCATGCGCATTAAACGAATAACTTCTGCATCTTGGGTTCGATAAAAATACTGATAAAATTGATAAGCAGAACACTTATCTTTAGAAAGCCAAATCGCTCCTTCTTCTGTTTTACCAAATTTTCTGCCATCCATGCGAGTAAGTAAAGGAAAAGTATATCCAAACACCTGCGCACTTATTCTTTTGCGTACAAAATCGATTCCAGCTGTAATATTGCCCCATTGATCGCTACCACCTAACTGCACCTGTACGTTATGATCGGTATACAAACGATAAAAATCATAAGCTTGCAATAATTGATAGCTAAACTCTGTAAAACTTATTCCCTCTTCAGAAGAAAGACGGGTTTTTACACTATCTTTAGCTAGCATAGTACTCAATCGAAAATACTTTCCTATATCTCGTAAAAAATCAATAAATCCATATTCTTTGAACCATTGATCATTATTGAGAATAAGAGGACGCGTAGAAGGGTCTGAAAAATCAAGCACTTGCTCAAAATGTTTGGTGATAGAATGCACATTAGTGATAATTGTTTGAGTATCGAGTAAGGGACGCTCTATACTTTTACCCGAAGGATCTCCAATTCGTGCAGTAGCCCCTCCTAAAACAACAACAGGAGTATGGCCAAATTTTTGAAACCAGTGCAAAACGATAATACCAACTAAATGACCAATATGCAAACTATCTGCTGTTGGATCAAATCCTAAATATACTTTGGTAGGTTTTTGAAGAAGATTTGTCAGTTCATCACTAGTAGTAGCTTCCAACAAACCGCGTTTTTGCAAATGCTCTATAATCATGGGATCTTTTAATGAAAACAAAGGCTCCATCTTAAATTAGAAGGGATTTTCCATCAACTTTTGAATGTTATTTAAGAACGATCTTTGTTGTAGATCACTTGCATGTCTTGTTTTAACTTTTCTACTAGAATACCAACTCGCTGACTAAATTCTGCAGCATTGCGGTTTTCATCGAACAAAGATATGCTTTTTTCTTTTAATACAACTCTTTGAGAAGCGTACCTTTCAATCCATCTATGGATTTCAATTAACTTCTTTTTAAGAGCAGGAGCTGTGACTTTTTGATCGAAAGATTCTAGATGTTTTTTTAATTTTTCTCTTACTTTTTTTGTTTTTAAACTCTCTTCCGCAATTTTTTTTTCATTTCCAAATTTCATCCAAAGCTCCTATCTATTTCCTTAAAATCAAGCCAATGTTCGCATGATAAAGTAATATATATATATAATCAATTTTTTATTTAACAAAATCTAAAATGGATTAAAAAGATTGATAAAATGGGCAGGAATAGCAAAATGTTTAGTTGTGATTTGTTTTAAACATTTTACACCCACTTTTTCTGTAGAAAAATGACCTAAAGCAAAGAAATGAATCCCATTCTCATAAGCTAAGTCCCAGATTGGTTCATCAAAACTACCTGTGATAAAACAATCTACCTCTTCTTGAATAGCTTGTTCTATCATCCAATGCGCCCCTCCTGACACAATGGCAACAGAAGATATTTGCTTCTTACCCCCTAATGACGTATGCGCTACATGTTCATAGTACGCTTCTAATTTTGTTTGAAAACTCTCTACTAGAGTGGGCTTAATTTGAGCCTTTACTCCAATCTTATTTCCACATAGTGATCCAAATGCTTTTAAGTCTGTTAAATTTAAATCACGAGCTGCTTTCCAGTTATTGCCAACTGTTTGATGCGCATCTAGTGGTAAATGATAAGCTAATAGAGAGATTTCATTTTCCAGCAAAAGCTGAAATTTTTGTTTTTTAGAACCTAAAAGAATACAAGAGGTTTTATCCCAAAAAATCCCATGGTGCACAATAAGAGCATCTGCTTTTAAGGCTATCGCTTGTTTAATGGTTGCTAGGCTAGCTGATACAGCAAATGCAACACGGGAAATAGTCTTTTTACCCTCTATCTGCAAACCATTTGGGCACACATCTGAAAACAACTCAGGCTGCAAAAGCTGATTGAGGTATTGTAACAAATCTTGTAAGGTAATCATTAGCAATGATGATTAAATACATGATTAGTTTATGTCTAGAGAAGAAATAAAAAAAAAGGTTGGTTACAAAGCTGCTGAACTAATTGAAAATAATATGTTAGTTGGGCTAGGAACCGGTTCTACTGCTTTTTATTTTATTGAAAGATTGATCCAACGCTTTCATCAAGGATTAAAAATAGAAATTGTTGCTAGCTCTCAACAATCTTTTACACAAGCTAAACAAGGCGGTCTCCATCTTTTAGATATCGATAAACTATGTTCTCTTGATTTAACCGTAGATGGAGCAGATCAAATCGATTCTCAAAAGCGTATGATTAAAGGAGCTGGTGGCGCTCATGTAAGAGAAAAAATTATGGCAAGTATGAGTCGAGAAATGCTTGTAATTATAGATGAGAGCAAAATAGTAAAAGAGTTAGGAAAAATCAAGCTGCCTGTTGAAATTCTCCCCTTTGCTGCAAGAGCTACCATACACCATATTGAACAAGCGGGCTATAAAGGTCTTCTACGTACAAATGCTGATCAATCTTTGTATATTACAGATAATCAAAATTATCTTTTCGACATCTATTTCCCTACATTCATTGCTTTTCCAGAACAAGAACATCAAAAATTGATCCAAATTCCAGGAGTTATAGATACCGGTTTCTTTTTTAATTTAGCTAAACGAGTAATTATTGGATTTTTCGATGGACAAATTGTAATTAAACAATAAATAGTCAAATTAAAAGAGGAAAAGTATGGATTCTGAGTTAATTCCCATTACTTTCAATAAAATTATGCAATCACGCTCTTATACCGTGATTATCCTGGGCACGGAAGAAAAGCGTTTTGCTATCTATACAGACCCCCAAGTGGGAAATAACATTCAAATGCACCTAACAGAGAAAAAAAAACCACGCCCTTTTACCCATGATCTCATTCATGCCATTTTTTCGGGTTTTGATATTCGGACAGCGCAAATTGTTATCCATGATGTAGAAGATACCATCTACTTTGCACGTTTATATTTGGAACAAAAAATCGGTGAAAAAACAACAATCTTAGAAATTGATGCTAGGCCTAGCGATTGCATCACTCTTTCTCTTTTAAACAATATTCCCGTCTTTTGCAGAAAAGAAGTTCTCGAAAAAGCTATCCCTGTTGAGGAATAAGCTCAATATCAAACTCTCCTTTAAATACAAGAAGAGCAATTAATCCAAACCCAGCACCATAGACCTGTAACGAAAAATCACGATTTTCTATAGCTACCATCTTGCTTAAGACCCCGCTTAATTGAAAAGCAAGAGAAAAAGGAATCGGGAGCAACACCATGATCATGCCTGGACTCCTTCCCGCTACTTCAGATGCATAACTACACATGCCATAATTGCACACAAAGGGCCCTTTCAACCTCGAAGTGCACAAAAAAGAACATATAAATACTTGAAAAAACATCTATTGTGCACCCGAGCATAGCATGTTTGTAGATAATCTCCTAAACACTTCTAGTGGAGTTTCGAAGTTGAGAGCCTTTCTAGATCTGTTATTTAGTATAAGTTTCCACCCTTTCCATATCCTTGGAAGTAGTATCTAAAAAGCTTTGTGTTTTAGAGCCTGTTTAAAATCTTTTCAAAAGTAGAGCAATAAAAGCAAGAACCACCATATTCAGGCTTGTATGTAGTTTTCTTTCACAATTTTTCCATAGCCTGCGACATTTTTCTATCCACGCAAAAGAACGCTCTACAACCCATCTTTTGGGAATAACTGTAAAAGTATGAAGTGTATTTCTTTTAGCTATTTCTACTATACATCCTAATATCTCCTGCACACTCTTTGCAAATTTTTCTTGCGAAAGAAAACTACATACAAGCCTGAATATGGTGGTTCTTGCTTTTATTGCTCTACTTTTGAAAAGATTTTAAACAGGCTCTAATAATTAATGTTAAATTTATTACGGGCTAGTGTAAGTATTGCCTTTACAGCTTCGTCTGCATCTTCTCCAATAGCCTCTACATCGATCTTAGCTCCTTTATCAGCAGCTAAGATCAAAATACCCAGAAGAGATTTAGCATTCACAATCTCTTGTTGGTATTTTAATGTAACCTCTGCTTTAAAGCTTGTAGCACATCTAAGTAATTCCGTTGAAGGACGTGTATGTAGGCCTTTTTCATTAGCTACAATAAAAAAGCCTTTGTATTTTTTTTTCATTTTAGAATTAAAAACACTCATTAAAAGCAAGCCTTGTTTTTCAACAAAACTCTAATATAATTTTTTATGATAAAGCAGCTTTTTATTTATTTCACCCTAATATAACGCTGCCATAAAAAATTATACTTTATATTGAACTATCCTATCTAGCCAAATTTGCTTTAAGGCGCTTCAAGAAATTTTTCCAATTGAGTTACCAATTGATCAAAAGAACGCATGACAATCTTAACGGATTCTGTAGAGCGCATATCTACACCTGCTTCTTTTAGAAGATCTAAAGGATTCTTGCTAGAACCGGCAGATAAAAACCGTAAATACTTTTCCTGAGCAAAAGTTTCTTCACTACAAACTTTTTCTGCTAAAGCATGAGCAGCACTAATTCCTGTTGCATACTGGTATACGTAAAAATTATAATAGAAATGAGGAATGCGTAAACATTCAACATCTAATTCTGCATCTAAACTAAAATCTTTACCAAAATATTCTTCATTTAGCTTTCTATATTGATTTTTTAAGACAGCCGGTGTTAAAACTTGAGAGGAATCCACCTTTTCATGCATGTATAATTCAAATTCTGCAAACATGGTTTGCCGAATTAAGGTAGATCGGATGGCATCTAACTTTTGGTTGATTAAGAATGCCTTTTGCTCTTTTGTCTGTGCTTGATTAAACAAATAGCGAAAGAGCAGCTCCTCATGGAAGGTAGAAGCTACTTCTGCTACAAAAATGCCATACTGAGAATACTGATAAGGTTGGTTTAAACGGCTGAAATAGGAATGCATACTATGACCTACTTCATGAGTTAAGGTCATCATATCATTAAATGTTCCCTGGTAATTCATCAAAATATAGGGCATACTATCATAACACCCGCTTGAATAGGCACCTGAGCGTTTGCGCGGGGTTTCATAACGATCTACCCAATGCTCATGTGTTAATCCCCTTTTGACAGTTTCTTGATAATCTACTCCTAAGGGAGCTAAAGAAGCCACAATCCACTCTACCGCTGTATCGTAATCAACATCCATTTCTACATCTTTTACCAGTGGTACAAACAGATCATAGGCATGCAAACTTGAAACTTTTAAATATTTTTTACGCAAAGAAATATAACGATGTAGAGAAGGTAAATGCTCATGCACCGACTGAATCAAAGAAAAATAGACTTGAGGATCGATCTCATTTACATAAAGAGCCGCCTCTAAACAAGAAGAATATTTACGCGCTTTTCTTTCAAAGACATGCTTTTGTATTTGACCCTGCAGTAATTCGCTAAGCGTATTTTCATAAGACAAAAAACCACGATGTAATGTTTTAAATGCATTTTCCCTTAATGTACGATCTTTTTCTTTCAAAAGGGTTAAATACTTACCATGAGTTAAGGCGTGCTTATTCTCTTTACTATCACATATATCTGGAAATTTCAAATCTGCATTATTAAAAGCGCCAAATGCTTGGCTAGAGGTTTCTAAGGATTTGCCTACAAGAGCCATTAGTTCCTCTTGCTCTTGAGATAAAGTATGACTTTTAAGGCGGACAATCCTTTCTAAGTATAAACGATAAGAAGCTAGAACAGGATCTGTAATAAAAGCATCTAATGCTTTTTCCGGTGCTCGCAATAAAGCTGGTTCAACCCATGCTGTTTCTTGACGGAAGGCATATAAAATCGTACTAATGCGCGACATAGCTATTTTTGCAACTTCTTCTGCTACGTCTTCGTCATGTCTTAAATGCGCATAGGTATAAAGCTTGGATAGCTGTCTTTCAAGCTCCATACACGTCTCAATGAGACTCTTTAATTGCTCTGGATTTTTTTGCCAGCTAGATTCAAAAATTGCAATTTCTGGCCAATGAAGGGTTTGTTTTTCTCTTGCAAAAAGCTGCATTTGCTCTTCCCAAACTTCCCAGGAGCTATATAGCTGCTCTACATCCCAGCAATCATTTTTCTGCATTTGCTCTCTTGAATTAAAAGACGGGGTATAAACCTCTTCTGTTGTCATGAATAGTACCTTTTAAGAACTTTAATGAAGATGCTATCATACGCAAAACCTCTTTGATTAGTCAACTCTATCTCTATAAGAGTGTTTGGTATTAAATTTTTTAATTGATGATTTTTAGCACTATAACATCAAAAGTGCTAATTTACGTTGTCAAAATTCCCTTATTTTTCTACAATGAAGCTTGAAGTTTTTTTACAAATTTACAAAGAGAGATCTTCTCTCTTTTTATGATTTCCTTCAAACTCTTTACTTAAAAGGAGATGAAAATGACAACTGCAACTAAAAAAAAATTTAAACCTTTAGGAGATCGCGTTCTTGTTCAGCATACAGAAGAACAAGAGGTACTAAAAGGCGGTATTGTGCTCCCGGATACAGCCAAGAAAAAAGGGCAATTTGCTACGGTTATTGCTGTTGGGGCAGGTGCTACTACACCTGAGGGAAAACCAATTCCCATTCTAGTTAAAGAGGGAGACAAGGTTTTAATCGATAAATACGCTGGTCAAGAATTAACGATTAAAGATGAAGAATTCGTTATTTTACGAGCAAACGAAATTATTGCACTTATCAATTAAGCCAAAAAGGAGTTATCTAATATGGCCAAAAACATGAAATTTAAAGAAGAAGCTAGTCAGAAGATTTTAAAAGGGGTGCGTACACTCGCTTCTGCAGTTAAAGTAACTCTAGGTCCTAAAGGACGAAATGTTGCTATCGAAAAATCTTATGGTGCACCTGTTGTAACAAAAGACGGTGTAACAGTTGCTAAAGAAATCGAGCTAGAAGATAAGCACGAGAACATGGGCGCTCAAATGATTAAAGCAGCAGCTAGTAAAACAGCTGATAAAGCAGGAGATGGAACCACTACTGCTACTGTTCTAGTCGAAGCTATGTACAGCGAAGGCTTGCGTCACACTACATCTGGAGCTAATTCTACAGCAATTAAACGAGGAATTGATAAAGCTACCGATGCAACTATTGCAAAACTTAAGAAGCTGAGCAAGCCTATTAAAGACAAACTCGAGATTGAGCAAGTAGCAACAATTTCTGCTAACGGAGATGCAGATATTGGACAAACAATTGCTAAGGCCATGGAAAGAGTGGGCAAAGATGGAACCATAACGGTTGAAGAAGGCAAAGGACTAGAAACAATTCTTGATGTTGTAGAAGGAATGAGCCTGGATCGCGGTTATGTATCCCCTTATTTTGTAACAAATCGAGAAACACAGGAATGCATTTTTGAAGATCTTTATATTCTACTTTATGAGAAAAAAGTTTCTTCCGTTAAAGAATTTGTTCCTATTTTGCAATCGGTTGCTGAAACAGGCCGTCCTTTCTTGATCATCGCAGAAGATGTAGAAGGCGAAGCTTTAACAACGCTTGTATACAATCGTTTGACTACAGGTCTTAAGATCTGTGCTGTAAAAGCTCCTGGTTTTGGAGATAGACGCAAAGCGATTCTAGAAGATATCGCTATTCTAACCGGTGGCCAATTGATCAAAGAAGAGCTTGGTCTTAAATTAGAGAAAGTAACGCTTGACATGCTAGGCCGCGCTAAAAAAGCGGTTATTGGTAAAGATAGCTTCACTCTAGTAGAAGGTGCTGGAGATAAAGCAAAAATTGAAGAACAAAAAGCCTTGCTGCGTTCTCAAATCAAAGATTCTGAGTCTGACTACGATCGCGAAAAGCTAGAAGAGCGTCTTGCTAAACTTGCAAGCGGCGTAGCCATTATCCGTGTAGGAGCGGCTACTGAAGTGGAAATGAAAGAGAAAAAAGATCGCGTAGATGACGCAGTTCATGCAACTCAGGCTGCTGTAGAAGGTGGTATTTTGCCAGGTGGTGGAGTTTCTTTCATTCGCTGTATCCCAGAACTAGAACAACTATGCAATAGTTTAACCGATCCTGATGAAAAAGCAGGGGTAAATATTGTGATAAAAGCGCTAAGCTCGCCTTTACGTCAAATTGCTGAGAATGCAGGCTGTGAAGGTTCTGTTATCGTTCAAAACGTAGCAAAAATGAGCACGTATGAAGGATGGGACGCTTTAAATGATAGCTATTGCGATATGTTAGAAAAAGGGATTATCGATCCTGCAAACGTATCTATTTTCGCTATTCAAACAGCAGCATCTACTGCTGCAATGCTTTTGACAATGGAAGTGATCATTGCGCAAGAACCAGAAGAGAAGATGCCAAGTCCTGCCGGCATGCCAGGCGCAGATTATTAATCTGTAAATTGCAAAAAGGCGCTTAAATCTTTAAGCGCCTTTTTTTGTTTTCTTGCATCAAATATTTTTTTTATTTATTTTGAAAATTAAGATAAAAAAAAGAGGTTCTCGTGAAATCATTTTGCTTTGGATTGGTAAAGCTCGTCGTTGTTATTCTTATAGCTTTAATTATTTTTGCATTTATCGCTAAATCTAGACTACCCGATATTGTTTCTAATAACTTATCCAAAAAAATACATGTCCCTGTACAGATAGATGATATCCATCTCAATTGGAATAGGATCGATATAGATAAAATTACTATCGGTAACTCATCAGGGTCTGTTTTACCAAAAGCTTTTTCCTGCGATCGATTATTTTCTATAGCCCCTTTCACCAATTATTTAAAAAGACACGTTATTATCGATCAAATCAAAATCGATAATGTCTATCTAGGTTTAGAATTTAAAGCCCCTTTAAGCACGGATGGAAATTGGTCCAAGATTATAGATCAAATTAACACTTCCTCTACAAGCACTTTCCGTACCGTTTTAATCCGTAAATTGATTTTAACCAATATTGATGTAGATCTAGTTTATATCTCTGAAGGAAACTCTGTCAAACGCCTTCGCCGCATTGATCGAATTGAGTTAAACGACGTCAGCAGTGAAGAAGGCATTCCTGCTAACCAAATCACCTCTCTTGTCATAAAAGAGATGATCAAACATGTTCTACAAGAGCAAAATCTACAAAACATGATCAAGGATGTAATCAAAAATCCAGAAAAAGGTATAAAGAGAATTCTGAATCCTTTCAAGAAGATTTTTAATACAAAAGTAGTACTAAAAGACGAATTGATAAGTTAAACAATAATACCGTCATTAGATCTAGATATCCATTGATCGACAATTTGGTATTGCTCATTTACCTTAAAGGCGCGAATCTTTTCTTTTTGATCATCGTCTAACTTAGCGATGTGATTGAGAAGATCTGTTAAAAACTGCAACCTGTGCTCTACAATCCCCTCATTTCTAAAGATAAAAGGACTAAGAATGCGTAAATGCAGATCTTTTAAAGTTTGTTGATCCTTTTCTTTTCCTAACCTAAGATTAAATAAGACCTCATCAATACAGGCACTAACATTTCCTCGGTCTTTGTTATCCTTACAAACCGATGCCATTATACGAATTTGATATTCCGATTTAAAATACTCCTTCAAATAAGAATAAAAAATGACCAATAAAACCCGTCTTTCTATCTTATTAAACTCTGATTTCCCAGAAAAATAGAGACTGAGCAATTTGTTAAGTAAATGCTCTATCTCTTCTCTTTTGCTCGTAGCAAATTCTCTGAATTTTTTAGGAATCCTAAATCCTTCTTTTTCTCCTATTACATTATCTACTAAATTTTCTTTCCATTTTGCAAGGTTTTTTTTATCTATTTCTTCAATAGTAGGACCATCAAAGGGAAGGGAAAGAAAATAGAAGACTTCGGTATATGTCTCTTCAAGTCTTTGGATAGCCTCTGCGCGATTATTATCTGCGGATAGTAAAAAACCATTGCCTTTCTTATCCATATACTGGTGATTTACATATAGAAAGCGTATTTTTTTTCTCTGTATACTATCTAAAAATCCTAGAAATTCGGGAGCTATAACAGTAGCATTATTTCTTGTAATCCGAGCACAAAACGATTTTGTTGTTTCAATGGTTGGCGTTGGATAACGAATATAGTAAACGTCATATGATTCAATAATGCCCCATTTAACCTTATGAACCGACCTTAACTCAGGTATGTTTGCACTAGAAAGTTGATCAGAGTTGATGCCTGCCGCATTACAGGCCTTTTCGCAATTTAATGAAAATGATTGTCTTACCCCTTTAGGTAGCTTTCTTAGAATTCTATTATCTTCCTCTATCCATTTGCTTATATTAGTAAGGGTCATATTTCGCGATGGATCAAATTTGATCCTATTTTCAAGAGTCTTTTCTTGAAGATCAGTAAGAACCGTATCCATAAATTTAGCAAAACAAAGCTCTTGAATAAGAAGGCAGATAGAGTTAGAGAATTTATTTTTTTTATACTCCTCTGTCTGAAGAAGATCTCTTATAGCATAAGTATATTTTTCATAATCGTTGGATAGCTCATTACTAGAGTGTTGTTTTAACAAGCTCTCTATAACTTTAATCAAGTGCTTATATATAGAGAAAAGGCCTTCTTTAAAAACCGGTACAAGCTTAAAATTTATAGGCTTTTCTGCCATAAACAGTTTTAAATTTTTAAAGAACTCCTCAGGAGTTACTTGAAAGTTATTCAATAATATATACTTTTCTAACGTCTTTCTTTGTACTGCCAAGTTCATCGCATATTTATCCACGTGCGTTTCTATGGAAATTTGCTCTACAATTGGTGGTGTACTTTGAATTTTTTCTGCGCTATGCGGCGTTTCTTTTAGGTTAGAAAGATTTAATGGATCTTTTTCCTGTGTAATATTTCTGTAAGCCAATAACTTATGTGTGCAATCTAGAAAGAAGGCAAAGAGCCCTAAGAAAATAAGAGCACTTACCTTAACTACCTTTAATATTGTGGGATCTGTAGAAGCAGGAATAAATCTATTAGTATAATAATATTCTGATAAACTAATAATCATTAATAAACACTCTTATTTTAATATTATATATAGTTTGATTATTACAAATCACAAAATATTAGAACAAATAAAATAAGATAAATGATTACAGACTGAGCTAATTAAAATTTTTCTTAATCAACTCAGAAAAGATAAATCTACAAGGCTTTATTTGCTTCTAATAAAGCTGATACTTTTTGTTCCACCAATTCTGCATAATGTTCCCCTCCAAAAGAAAAATGAGCTTCTGTAGAGGAAGTATTGAATGCCTTAGGAGGAATCATATAACCATGTGCATCATTTACCAGTCCAAAAATAGATACCTGTTGATAACCAAGTGTTTCTCCTAGTTTTTTGAGTCTTTGATCATAGAAACAGCTAAGCTCTCCTGGAATAGTCACAAAGGCGTGAACATGATCAAAAACAAGTAAGTTAATTTCACTTTGATACTCCTCAATAGGTAAAGTTAGCCCAAAAGGCGTTGGTTGTGGTTTAAAAGAGTACACATGTTTATCTGTCTTAATGTGCAACGATTCTTTAGTACTGATCGAATGTAAGATCTTCTGTACCGTTTCTGCTAAAGATTTACCTAAAGCATCGCAATGAATATATTCCTGTGCTTCATCAATAGTGGCTTGTCCATTTTCTTTAAGAGAAGTAAAAATATTTTGCACTATTTGAGATAAAGTCTTACTTATCACTGAGCATTGTTCTTCTTGACTGTTAATATAAGGAATAATATCTCCCTGTGCTCCATTAAAATAGATCGTTTGCCCATTTTCTTCCGAGATATAATCCCTTGCATATCCTACAAAGTCTGCAGAAAAAAGCAGATTTTCACCAGTAAGAACTGTAGGGTGGACAGAATAGTTAAAAAGCACAGCTAATGGACTATCGTCCATTTTGGTTACTTTAATCACGGTCACATCGGATAAAGGTGTAGCTCCTACTGGCCAAGTACCTCGATATTGGCTTATATCTTCTGCTTTGCCATATCCAATTCCTATTTTGGCTGGGTTTAGACTCTTACTTGCTTCAATAATGGCTTTAGCGGTTTGCCTTACATATAATTCACTCAAGTTAGGATCGTAAGATCCTGCTAAATATTCCCCTAATTCAGGAATGTCTAAATACCCCCCTCCACCGGAATGAGTGTGAGAAGAGGCTATATATATCTCACAATTAGATAAGCTTTTTTCTAAATGAACCTCTTCTATAACCCTTTGAACCATTTCATAGTTAAATCCCAAGTGATCCACACTACACAAAACAATCTGTTTTTCTCCATTATCAATAAAGAGTGCCATTGCCCATAGAGGATCATGCACTCCTATCATATTCGTATTCCTTGCATATCCAGCTGAAGGGCTATTAATGGGAGGTGTGATCTCTTCTTTTGAGATTCCTACCATAAGAGAAGCCATAGCCCAAATAGGCATCATTAAAAAAGCAATTGAGCTTAAAGCAAATTTCCATAACATCTTTTTTCCTCCTGAGAGCAATTAACAAAGGATACATGATAACAAAAAACCTCAAAAAATCATACAGAAACCATTTATGTAGTAAAGCTATATGTGGGAGGAATTCTTTATTACAATTGGTGCAATGGTCTTGTCTCTGCTTCACAGATATACTCGTTTATCTTTAAATTAAGATTTAACTAAGTAAAATTTCCTAGATAAAAGAGGCTGCAGTTCTTCCCGATATTTAGGAATGTTTTCAAAAAAGGCATAAATTGCCTTCTTGAAATCTAAATCCTAAAAAACAAAAAATACACCTATTTCTTTGAAAAAAGCAATTGTTTTACTTGCCCCTAAAATTCTTAGAACAGATATTGAACAAACTCGCTTTTCTCAAATAGAGAGTGATTATTTCTTTTTTAACCTCAATCCTTGTCAGGATAAATATAAAAAGGCTCAAGAATTAGCCCAAAATACTTCTTCTTGTGCATGTTTTTGTTACGGTGTATGGAAAAATCCTCAGCAAATTACGTTGATTCAATCTCTTTTAAAGACAAAGAAACCTCTTATTTTACTTTCTGTAAAAGACCCTATCGGGGCTCATTTATTCTCTGATGCAGATGCCCTAATCACAACCTTCAGTCCCGCTATTGTGTCCATTAAGGCAGCTTATGAAAAGATGTAAGATCAATTGGATAATTCGAATTGATGACTAGAAGCAATCACTTTTTTTGATAGCTTCATAACTCCGATTAAATTAGTTATTAACATTAGAGCAATAGCTATATCTGCTAAACTCCAAATCATATCTACTTTCATCACACTTCCTATAGGAACTAAAAGCAAATAAAAAAATCTAAAATAATACGCTTTTTCATTACCTATTAAGAAACCTAAAGCTTTTTCTCCACAGTAAGACCAGGCTAAAATCGTGGTATAGGCAAACAAGATAAGCGCTATAATAACTATATACCCTCCTATCGCAGAATTTAATCCTTGGGAAAAAGCATAGGTAACCATATTAGTGCTAGATAGATCGGGAATCTGCCACGCTCCTGTTATGATCAATACAAGTCCTGTAGTTGTGCAAACAATCATAACAATTAAAGGGGTAATTAAAGTGGTAATTCCATTAGTAATAGGATTTTTAGCATGAGCGCTTGCTTGTAAAATAGGCACTATTCCCGTTCCTGCATCAGTGGCAAAAAGCCCCCGATCAAATCCTGTAATCACTGCTTTAAGCACTCCTATTCCTAAAGCCCCTCCTACAAAAGAAGAAAAACCAAAAGCATGTTGAAACATCAATCTAAAAGAAGGCAGGACTTTATCGTATTGCAAAACGATAATGACAAAAGCGGTGCTTAAATAAATGAGCGCTTTAAAAGGAACTATATAAGAAGCAAAGCTTGCAATTCTTTGAATGCCCCCTAAAATCACTATGCCCACTACTACTGCAAGGATCATGCTACAATATAAAGGATTGAACCCCATTTTTTCTAAAGGAAGAACAACAGAATTAATTTGTGCAAAATTTCCTACTGTAATAGAGCCAAAAAGAGTAAAAACAGCAAACAAGATAGCTAGCATTTTATAACCTAAGCCATCTCTTAAATAGTACATAGGACCACCTACATACTCATTTTTTGCGGTTTTTTGACGAAAAGAAATGCTCAAAACACAGCTTACATATTGAATGGCTGCTCCAAAAAAGGCCATTACCCACATCCATACTAAAGCGCCTGGACCTCCCGTAGCTATGGCTACAGCCATGCCTGATATGTTTCCTGTGCCAAAATTCCCTGCTAAAACAGAGGATATAGCACCAAAATGACTAATGTTGCCTTCTTGGCCTGTATTTTTTTTAGTAACACAAAGAAAGCTTTTTTTTAATTGAAAGACTTGGATAAAACGTAGCTTCAAAGTGAGATATGTACCAGAACAAACAATAGCTGGAAAAACAATAAATAAAGTAAAACACTCAATAAAATTTTTTATATCCATGTATCTCCTTTTTTAAGAGTTTTCATGAGCAACATATAAAAAACAATAGCAGCAAAAAGATTAAAAGTTGATCGTGTTCTTAAAAGAACTTGAATGTTTAAAATCTATGTATAAGTACTTTGTTTTCCTCCTAATTTTTTTAGCAAACCTTTCTGCAAAAGAGCTCTCCGATTGCTTCTGTCAGAAGCAATTTCAAAGAGCGCATATTGGAATCTATGTATTAAACCTTAACACACGAGAACCCATTTATCAAAGAAACGCTGAGCAATTTTTCATACCTGCCTCTTTGATGAAAATTCCAACTAGTGCAGTAGCAATCGCCCTTTTAGGAGAAGACTATCGATTTACAACTAGTTTAGAGTATGAAGGTCATATCGATCAGGAAAAAACTTTACAAGGAAACTTATGGATTCGAGGAGGAGGAGATCCGACTGTTTCCTTAACAAGTCTATTACAATGGGAAGCAGATCTTCAATCTCTTATTACTAAGATCAATGGAACTCTTTTTATCGATACAAGCTGTTTTGAAACAGCATTAGCTTCTAGATCTTGGAGTTTTGAAGACTTAGGCAATTACTATGGAGCTGGCGCCTCAGGATTTACTTTAAATCAAAACACCTATTACATCACCTTTCAGCCAGGTAAAAAAGAAAACGATCCTACGACCGTCATCAAAATAGATCCCCCTATTCCTAATTTAACTTTCTATAATGAAGTAACTACAGGTCCAGCTGGCTCTGGTGACCAAGTGTACGTTTTTGGATCTGAGTATTCTCCTATCCAATTTTATCGAGGAACCATTCCCATAGATCAAACTAGCTTTACTATAAAAGCTGCAATACCCGATCCCGCTCTACTTTGTGGTTTACTCTTGAGCAAACAACTAAAACCAACAAAAGGCATTAAGCTTATTAGAGAAAAAAATACAAGCATCCCACAACAAACAGTGATTACTCGCTATAAGTCTGTTTCTTTAAAGGAACTACTACAACCAATGAATCAATTTAGCATTAATCTTTATGCAGAACATCTTTTAAAAGCAATTGGTCAAGGCAATAGCAAACAAGGGACAAAATACATAGAGTCTTTTTTAAAAAATTTACATATCCCCTCTCAAGTCCATGATGGAGCAGGACTTTCTCGAACCAACCTATTAACTCCTAAAGGAATGGTTACACTTTTATCTCATATTAAAAGCTCTGATGTATATCTTTCTATATACACCTCTCTACCCGAGCTAAACCAAACAGGAACACCCCGGTTTTTCCCAAAAATTCCTTATGCTCATTTACGAGCAAAATCAGGAAGCATGGGTAATATCTACAATTTGGCCGGATACCTAACTCTTGGAGCCAAAAAACAATATGCATTTGCTATTTTTTGCAACCATTACAAGGGTCCTTCAAACGATATAAAAAAAGAAATAGCGCTTTTTTTAGATCTTTTGACAGAAAAGTTAGATCAATGAGCTAAAAATAAAGAATCTACCATGGAGCTTTTTGTGATTTTCTCCAAAATAGAAACAGGGGCAGCCTCTGGTATAATAAGGGATAATCTTGGAATAATCACAGTTTGTTCTAATGCATATTGTCCTGATATTGCTGCATGTGAAACCTGATCGGTAAATACAGCCCAACAAGAATGCGGAGGAAATTCCCAATAATCTTTCGAACAAATTTCTTGAAATTCCTCGTTCTCTTTTAAAAAATTATGTAAATTCAACATAAAAGAATCATAAGGAGAACGCAGGGTAATCGGCAGACCTAGTTTATGAGCACTTTTTTTTAAAGCTCGGATTAAGCGTCCTGAAAAGGTTTCATGAACTCCTTGAGGAAAAGGCAACTTATTGGTTCCGCCAAAAAGCTCTGCTAAAGTTTCAAAAGGATCGGAAGTAATCCAATGTCGTTTTTCCAAGGGATTAATATTGGTAAAAAAACGTAAAATGCGATCTCCATGTACCGGGCGAGAAGGAAAAGAATCCACGTGCAAAAGATCGTTACGTGCTCTTGTTCTTAATTGCCTACCTTTTTCCTGAAAAGGTCGAAAACTCGCATAATCCAATTTCCATTTATCTGCATAAGGAGCTAAAAGATGAGCTAATAAATCCATTGTTTTTCGAGAGTAGCTCTGCATGATGTCTAACATCTTCATCCTTTGTTCTTCTGACAAAGCAACAACATTTGTGATCTTATTAGATTGTGGTTTATAGGCAATGTTTTTGCGATTAGCCGCACCTGTCTGCTTTTGTGAAAGTAAAAAATCCAGCTCTTCTTGAGGAAAATCAAAGGGGCATTTTGGAAAAAAAAGGATATTTCCTTTTTCTAGTTCTTCACAATACCTCTGATGATAATCTATCTGCTGTAGATTTGCCTCTTCAACTGTAATTAACTGAGCCATAATACCTCAAGTGTTTGCAAGTGATCAAAAAATATTACATATTTATTTAAACTCTAATCTAATTTTAGAGAAAAAATAAAGTATTATTTAATAAATCTTCTACAAACCAAGACCCCAGAACGAAGAGCTTTAATTCATCTCTTAAGCATTTAGTGAAACCTCTAGGAAATTAAAAACACAGAAGGAAGCTATTCTTATAAATAGCTGGTATAAAAAAAGAAATTCGCTACTTCTTCTTTTTATTTTCTTTGATTCGAACAAGCTCATATCGATAAGGCGACTTTACCTCTACAATTTTGCCATCTTGACTAAATATAAGAGAGGTTCCTGTACGAACTGCAGTTTCAAAAGCTCTTTGAAAACTGCATTTATGAGCTTCTAAGAGCCTGTTTAAAATCTTTTCGATAAGGTATAAAGATAGTTTTCATAAAACCTTTGGAAGTAATTATGGCCCGCTCTTATCCAAGAGATATCTCTCGTAAACAATTTAGCAAAATCCATCTAATAGACATGTCATAATTGCACACAAAGAAGGGGTTTGATTGAAATAGTTTGCTCCTTTACGCTGGACATTCCAATAATCTATTTTTTTTCCAGCCGTATAACCTGTGCAAAGAAAGGCTAATAAAGGCCCTTTCAACCTTGAAGTGCACAAAAAAGAACATATAAATACTTGAAAAAACATCTATTGTGCACCCGAGCATAGCATGTTTGTAGATAATCTCGTAAACACTTCTAGTGGAGTTTCGAAGTTGAGAGCCTTTCTAGGTCTGTTATTTAGTAAAGTTTCCACCCTTTCTATATCCTTGGAAGTCGTATCTAAAA